>JAUMBM010000116.1:0-8517 GCA_032115735.1 Saprospiraceae bacterium | reverse complement strand
GAGAATTTTTTCTCTCTCAAGGGAGCTGTCAAACAGATATTAGACCGTCTGGGTGTCGTAGGTTACCAAGCCTTCGATTATCAGGACGATCGTTTTGCCTACGCGCTGCAATACCGACGCGGCCAGCAGGTGCTCGTCACCCTGGGCAGCCTGCAACCCAAACTGCTCAAGGCCATGGATGCCAAGGGCAAAGTCATGTATGCAGATTTCAACTGGGATACTGTCTTTGAAGCCCTGCCAAGCCGCAGGCTACAGTTCAGGGAACTCAACAAATTCCCGCTCGTGAGGAGAGATTTGGCGCTGGTAGTTGATAATTCCGTAAAATTCAGCGATATTGCGACCGCTGCAGCTAAAACTGAAAAACAACTGCTCAGGAGCGTCAATCTATTTGACGTATATACCAGTGAAAATCAGCTAGGCCCGGGCAAAAAATCCTATGCAGTAAGCTTTGTTTTTGAAAATCCTGAAAAAACCCTGCAAGACCATGAAATTGACAAAGTGATGAATAAACTGATTGATGTGTTTGCTACACAACTACAGGCACAGGTAAGGCGTTAGTAGTTGAAGGCAATAACCTCTGGTGTATGAATATCCTGCAAGAGTTAACATCCATCAGCGCAAAAATATACCAGGTTGAGCAATTGTTACGTTCGCTTAGCGACGAAAATAACAAGCTTCGCCAGGAAAACGAAGTGCTGCAGTCTACCTTGGCCAGTCATGTTGAACTGCTGGAGAGGCTGCAGGGCCAATTGGAAAATACCCCGGAAGAAGTGGGGGGAGTATGTAAGACATCAGCTTTACCAGTTCACAATATTCGCGCACAGATAAGCGATTGCCTGCGCGAAATGGAAAAGTGTATTCAGCTGCTGGAACAGCAATAAGGCGCTATGGAAGACCAAAAATTGATAACGCTAACCGTTTTGATTGCCGGTCGACCGTATCCACTGCGTGTACAGATCGGTGAGGACGAGGAAATCAGAAAACTGGTCAAGGAAGTGAATGACCAACTCAACCACTTCCGAAAGATTTACCCCGACCGTGACAAGCAAGATTATCTGGCTATGTCCGTACTCACACTGGCCGTTGAACGCGCTAAACTTCAACAACAGCTGCAGGACTTGTCCGCAGCAGAAGTCAATACACAACTAGCTGGTATCCAAAAAACTTTGGACAACCTGCTGCAAGCTGATCTTTCTCCCATCCCTCTCAATGATCCTCCGGCATTCTATTTATTGAACGAAAATCCATAAAGGTATGGAAATTGGAATGGGACTGGTTATCGGTTTGGTGCTGGGCGCCGCTATCGGATACGCTGTCGTCCAAATGCTGGGGAAACGCAACCTGGCTGCACAACGCGAGGAGCTCAACGCCAAGATTGATCAGGAAATCAAAGAGGCCCGACTGACTGCTAAGCGTATTGTCGATGAGGCAGAGACGAAGGCGGAAAAAACAATGTCGCAGGCGGAGCTCCACAACGAAAAAACCAAACAACGAAAAATTCAGGAGGCTAAAGAAAAATTCAACCGCTTCAAATCGGAGTTTGATGCTCATAAGGCCGAGCAGCTGGTAGAGCTCAAAGAACGCGAGATGGAGGTTAAAAGCCAGGAGGTTGAGTTGCGCGCTAAGCTTGAAAAAATTGAAGACCAGCGCAAGCAGCTGGATCAACTCAAGCTGGAAGTCGATGCCAAAAACGACGAAATCCGCGTAGCCCGTGAAAACCTCGATACGCAGCTGAAGATCGTTGCTAAAAAGAAAGAAGAACTCGAGAATGCCAGCGAGCGCCATATCAAAGAGCTGGAAAGCGTTGCTCGCCTCTCCGAAGGTGAAGCCCGTGAGCAGCTGCTGGAGGCAGTAAGAGGTAAAGCCGAAAACGATGCCATGGTCATCGTCAAAGATACTATTGAGCAGGCTAAGCTGACAGCCAATAAGGAGGCGAAAAAAATCGTCATCCAGACTATTCAGCGCATGTGTGCCGAGTATACCATTGAAAATACGGTATCTGTCTTCAACCTCGAATCTGATGATATCAAGGGGCAAATTATCGGACGCGAGGGCCGGAATATTCGCGCACTCGAAGCGGCAACCGGTGCCGAAATTATCGTCGACGATACGCCCGAGGCTATCGTTATTTCCAGTTTTGATCCCGTACGCCGTGAAGTAGCTCGCCTCGCACTCAAGCGCCTCGTGGCTGACGGACGTATACACCCGGCACGTATTGAGGAAGTTGTACTCAAAGTGCGCAAACAGCTCGACGAGCAGATACAGGAGATTGGTGAGCGTACAGTCATAGAGCTCGACATCCACGGCCTCGATCCTTACCTGGTCAAAATGGTCGGCCGCATGCGATTCCGCTCTTCCTACGGTCAAAACCTGCTCAAACACTCTATCGAGACTGCCAACCTCTGCGCCGTTATGGCAGCCGAACTAGGGTTGAGCCCTAAGCAAATTAAGCTGGCTAAGCGGGCGGGGCTGTTACACGATATTGGTAAAGTTTCCGAAGAGCAGAGCGAGCTTTCTCACGCCCTCCTCGGCATGAAACTGTGCGAGAAATACAATGAGCATCCTTCGGTCTCCAACGCCGTCGGTGCACACCACGACGAAATTGAGATGAATAACCTCATCTCCCCCATCATTCAGGCTTGTGATGCCATCTCAGGCGCACGTCCGGGGGCAAGACGCGAGATTCTCGAAAGCTACCTCAAGCGCATCAACGAGCTCGAAGAGCTCGCCATGGCGCACGAGGGTGTCCAAAAGGCTTATGCCCTGCAGGCAGGTCGCGAATTGCGGGTAATCGTGGAGGCTGAAAAAGTGACTGACCAGTTTGCTGATGATCTTTCCTTCATGATTTCTCAGAAAATCCAGGCAGAAATGCAATATCCCGGTCAGATTAAAGTGACGGTCATCCGCGAAAAGCGCGCTGTAGCTTACGCTCGCTAATCGGCCGTTGTTGTTATATTGATAAGGGAGGGGAAGCTGCGTGCAGCTTCCCCTCCTTGCATTACCACCTGAACCGAAATCCCTGTTCAAAGGCCTGGGCTCGCAGGCTGATGCCTGCCGGCGGTTGTGAGTCGTACAGGAAAGTATATCTAAACGTAACCCTGATCCGGGCACTCACAGCAAGTTCTACACTGGATTCATGACTTACCCGATAGTCGGCCAACAGGTCCATCCGTGGCTGGTAGTAGGTTGTCATTATCCATTCGCCCGGCAGCCAGCGAGGCAGTTCAATGGTGGAGGAAAGATAGGTGCTCCAGCGGCCATCCCGTCTCAGCACAGGCGGCACCGCTGCCGTTTCTTCCTGCTCCAGCATGGCCGATAGTCCCCAGTAGGCCTGACTTTTCCCCTCCTTCAGGTTGAATTTGAGCCTCGATCCGGTCCCCAGCAGCAGGCGGTTCTGGATACCCAGCACCCTATTGTGCTGCAGCTGCGCAAAAGCCTCCCAGCGGAGGGCTTTGGTCAACTTCCGGTTGTACCGCAGGTGGCCAAAACCTGCCCGGGTAAAAGCTTTGTCATTGGCCCGCGACAGGTCAAAATTGACCATTGCCAGCCACAAATCCCGATAATCCCTGGATTTAAGCTGCAACATAAGAGCGTTGCGCGTGACCAGCAGCCTATTATTGTTATTGTTGGTATAGTGAAAACCCAGATTGGCATAACCGGCGATACGAGCTGAGTCGCTGTGTATCCTGTTGTTTTCCATGTTGACGATCTGTCCCTGAACAGCCGTGTACAGGAAGGTGGTAAGACTCATTATCACACAGGATCTAAAAGCCACCCGTTGTTTTGAATTCATGGTAAAGGGTATTCTTGTAATGATTAAATGCAGCACCTGTCAGCGTCTGAGCTCACAGCCCCCAACTCACCTTTACTACCTTCAAAGGCTGAATACTGGCTTACGGAGGAGGGGGCTAGATTTTCCGCTTCCGGCAGAAAATCCCGGATATGCACTAAAAAAACAGTTTTTCTGCCACTTGCCAAACAGTTTCACACCTTTAAACCCACAATTTTGCAAAATGCTGTAATTTGCTGACATACTTTCTATGACTAAATTTTTTCCCATGTCCACTGGCCGCTACCGCCTGTTATTATTCTTCCTCCTCATTGCTTCTGCTGCCTTCATGGTGAGTTCCTCTCCGCTGTGGCAGCCCAAAATAGCATCCGATCTGCTGACTGCCCTCGAAAACGGACAAGAGCAGGAAGTACTGATTGTCTTATCCAGAAAGGCGGATCTACAGTTTGCGTACAGCATAAAAGGCAAAGAGGCCAAAACTCGCTGGGTGTACAACACCCTGTTGCAGACCGCCCAGGAGAGCCAACAATCCGTCCGTAATTTGCTGACCCGGCACGGACGTTCTTTTCAGGCTTTTCATATAGTCAATGCCGTATACGCGCGCGTTGACCTGCCGCTGGCACGCTTGCTTGCCGCTGATCCTGCCGTCGCCAGCATTCAGCCCAACCCGTGGACTCCTTTTGATGCCCCCCTGCGGGAGCAGCCTACCGGACAGGGACGCGTGCTGCTGGAATGGGGTGTAGAACGCATCAATGCTGATGACGTATGGGCACTCGGTTTCAACGGACAGGGCGTTGTGGTGGGTGGTCAGGATACGGGTTATGCATGGGATCACCCGGCAATTCGCAACCAATACCGAGGCTGGAACGGTGTTGAGGCCAACCACCACTACAACTGGCACGATGCCATCCACGCCATAAGCCCCCTCCACGGCGACACTACCCTCAACCCCGCCAGTAACCCCTGCGGCATCAGTATCAGCATTCCTTGTGATGATAACAACCACGGCACCCACACCATGGGTACCATGGTGGGCGATGACGGTCAGGGCAATCAGATTGGCGTAGCGCCTGGTGCCAAATGGGTTGGTGTGCGCAATATGGAGCGAGGCTGGGGAAGCCCTGCCTCCTACATTGAAAGCTTCGAGTGGTTTTTGGCGCCCACAGATCTGGAGGGAGAGAATCCGCGCCCGGAACTTGCCCCGCATGTCATCAACAATTCATGGGGCTGCCCGGCTATGGAAGGATGTAACCCTGACAACTGGGCGCTCATGAACCAGGCAGTCGAAGTGCTGCGCGCAGCTGGCGTTGTTGTAGTCGTATCCGCCGGCAACAGTGGTCCTGGTTGCGGCAGTGTATCGGACCCTGCCTCAATTTTTGAAGCATCCTTTACCGTCGGGGCTACCCGCTTCAATGATACCATCGCCGGCTACAGCAGCCGGGGCCCCGTTCTTGCCGATGGCAGCCTGCGGCTAAAACCCGATGTGACTGCCCCTGGCAGCAATGTGCGCTCCTGCATACGCAACGGGCAGTATGCAGCCTTCTCCGGCACCAGCATGGCAGGTCCCCATGTTGCCGGTGCTGTGGCCCTGCTCATTTCGGCGGTTCCCCAGCTCGCCGGCGAAGTAGATACGATTGAAGCTATTCTCCGCAGGACTGCTATCCCCAAATTCAGCAATCAGGACTGCAGCGGTATTTCGGGACTGGACTATCCCAACGCCGTCTACGGCTATGGCAGGATTGACGTTCTGGCTGCCGTACTCGAAGCACAACAGGTAATTAGCAGGACGACAGAGTTTACAACAGCGGAGACCCCTCTGATTTCACCGAATCCGGCAGGCGACTGGCTGCGAATCTCCTGGAGGGGACCCCATACATGGACCCTGCTCGAAGTGTGGAGTATGGACGGAAGGTTCATATATCGACAAGCGATCGAACAAGACAACTACACAGAGATGTCCGTACGCCAACTAAGTCCGGGTACCTACATCTACAGACTCAGTAATGACCGACAGGCCATGACCGGCAAATTCGTGCGCAACTGACAGTATGACTGTCATTGGCATCTGCAATCTTTTATCATTTAAAAGGATGTACCTTCAATGGCTGTGGCAGCTTGCCCTGACAGCATCCAGCAGTGTATTGGAGGGCTTTTGAGAAGGCAATTTTCGCTTGAGGAAAGCGCGAAAAAGGTTTTCGTCGGGAGGGGAAGCAATCGTCTCAAACACCGGGTCTGCGGTGGGGACCTCCTCGTGTTTACTGTTCAACAAGTTATCATCTGTACCCGGAACGAGGCGGGACGCTACAACTGAAAGATGCTGATTTTTCATCTTATGTCATTTTTACATGGCAGGCAACAATCCTGAACCCCGGACTCACCCCTCTTGCACGTTCAACAGACAGGCGACAGCCGGCAGGGAGAAGCCAATTAACCCCTTTCTGCCAGCTGATAACCCATTTCTGTTTTCTGTGAACTGCTGCAACATTCTTTGAGGAGCTTGCTCCGGCCACGGAAATCTTTGGTGGATCCCCGTAGTATGGGTCTTTCGACCGCAGCTGCCGGATGGTAGAAGTTAATGTTTGATGCTGCGGTAATTCGTATATCCTTGCTTATGAGCGAAACCGGCCAGGGCCTCGCCCAGAATCAATCTGGCTCTGTGAAGACGCGACCGAACGGTACCTATCGGCAATTCGAGCATCTCCGCAATTTCTTCATACTTAAAGTCTTCCAGATCCGCCATAATCAATACTATGCGGTACTCTTCCTTAAGCTTTTGTAAGGCTTCCAGCACCTCATCGCTGAGCAAGTGCTCCCAGCTTTCAATGTCGGAGGTAAAGTACTGCGGCGCCTGGGCGCTGCCGTCCTCGTCCTCTCTGATAGTCTCCACGACCTGCTCGAAATCAACCTCCTGTGGGCGATTGACGCGGCGGCGGTATTCGTTGATGAAGTAATTTTTAAGTATGGTAAACAGCCATGCCTTGGGATTAGAGCCTTCCTGATACCTGCCGATGGACTTGATGGCGCGCAGGTAAGTCTCCTGCACCAAATCTTCTGCTTCCTCCCGATTCCCGGTCAGGTGGTAGGCAAAATTATAGAGCGGATGTATTACCGGGAGCAACTCCTGCTCCAGAATCTCTTGGTTGTCACGTCGAATCATTGTTTCCATGGCGTAGGCAGCTGTTTTTTTATTGACACGGGACTACTCCCCGCGCATTGTATTAACGCAGTAAACAAAGCAAGTAATGTACTTACCAACTAAATAGTTCCCGATGAGCGAAATTTTTATTCTTGCTGTCTGCTACGGTGTCTACAAGGGGGCGGCAATCATTTATGGCCGTCGCATAACCGCATCTGCCTGCAGCAATATGACCTGCTCCATAGGCCGGAGGCGTTCTTCAAACCAGTGTAAGGGCGCCCGTGTCTTATCCCCTGTGAGTGTATCACAAACAAAGAACAAGTAATAAAGCTGTAGTACATCTCCCCCCATTCGCTCCATGAATCTGTCAAGACGTTGCTGCGCCTCATCAGGCCTTTTGTAAAGATGCTCCAGCCGCCATATATAGTAGGCCTCATCGTGCCACTCAATGATATCGAGCCAATGATCCGGCAGCGGGTAGCGCTCCATGAAGCGCCGTGCCAGCACCCCGTGGTGTGCCGACCAATCCCGTTCCTTTCCCTTGGCTTCCATATATTTGAAAGTATCATGGGCAAAAGCCACCACCCGCAACAATTCCCGCTGAGCTGTATCCTGCACAAAGCGGTTGACATTGTCCAGCACCTCCAATATATGTTTGTATATGGCACCCTCCGGGTGTCCATAGCGCGGAAACCCCCAGCCCAGCCCTGCTGTAAATACAGATTCCTCCAGCAACATTCCTTCCAATGTTGTCTCAGGCTGCAAAATCAGCGCCCAGTCCTGACTGTCCTTACCCGTTTCCAAATTCATAGGCCTAATTTTGGGGTTCACATCCGTTAATAAGCGAGGCGTCAGCAGCTTTCATCGACGATAGCTGCCAGTTGGTCGACAGAACTCGAAATACCGTTTGGCTAATATACAAAACGATTCGAAATTGACGTATGTTATTATGAATGCTTTCGAAGGTGATTATTTACACACCATCGTCCAAGCTTTGTTGTACCAAAATTCCATAAATACCACAACCACCTGCGCCCGTAGGGCGTTGTATTGGCGTATGGTATTGAGTGCGTGTCTGTATTTTCTGCCCGAGTGCAGAAAATCCCTGGCACGCATTAAACAATCAGAACCACTGTAGCCTGCACGTTCAGCGAGTGCCGGCTACCCAATCAGTCCCATTTGAGCTCAATTTTACCTTTTTGATTTTCAGTTTTTAACCAAAACAACTAACCGTGAAAAACAGAGGCATCATGAGACAGTTTGGCATCACGCTGCTCGCAAGTGTGGTGGGCGGATTAATAACACTGGCGGGTATTCACTGGATGGACATGCGAAAGACAGCCGACACGCAGGCCGGCAGCCCGGCCCGGCTGGTCAATATGTCGCCGACAGGAGCTGGTTTTTCGCCTTCTTTTGACTTCAAAGAGGCTGCCCGGATCGTCACTCCGGCGGTCGTACATATTTCTACCCTTAGCTCCGCGCCTGTCAATCCGATGATGTATTTTTTCCCTGGCAGCGGCGGCAACGTGCCCTACAGTGAAGGAGCAGGCTCGGGGGTGATTTACTCTTCCGACGGCTATATCATTACCAA
>JAUMBM010000115.1:0-3132 GCA_032115735.1 Saprospiraceae bacterium | reverse complement strand
GGCTTTTTTGGAGGAGGTAGAGGCCGACTGGAGCATCCGCATGCAATGGATGCAGCTTGAATTTCCGGAATACCAGGCATCTTTGCCTGATTTTGCCCGCCACGCCGCTTACGTGCACAGCCTGCTGCTGCCTTTTTCCCCCAACGGCCTGCGCGCCTACCGGCTGCCCGACGGGCGGGTGCAGGTGCAAAATATGCACACCCTGCCGGTAGAAGTGGTGGGCTATGGAGGCAGCGGTCAGCAGCCATCGGTCAGGCTGGAGGAGGCGCGCTGGCTGGTGTCCAGGAGCCCCCGGCGCCTGCTCGACCGCCTGCGGCGGGACAGTCTGGTTCGGCAGTATGCTGACATTCGCTACCTGCACGAGGAGGCTCAGCTGCTGCAGCAGGCTACGCCCTTTTTCGACACACTGGCCATGCCGCCTTCGGCAAAATATATTTTTTACCGACTGCCCGGGGTCGACAGCCTCCTCGCGGCCACGCCGCTGAGGCCGCTCACACTGGAGGTGGCTGCGCCGGGCATTCGGCAGCAACTGCAGCGGCAAGCGCTGCCAGCTGCCGATCTGCCGTGGCTGACGGAAAGGGACGGCTACTGGTACATCCGCCGCGGGCGGCATGTGCTCAGCCGCAAACTACTCATCCCGCCGGGCAAGGGGTTGCTCATAGAGGCGGGGGCCGAGCTGGACCTGCGGCAGCAGGCCTGCATCATCAGCTACGCACCCGTACAAGCTTTTGGCAGCGAGGAGCATCCCATCCGGTTCTTCTCTTCGGATGGTCGCGGGCAAGGGCTGCACCTGATAGAGGCCGGCGGACAGTCGGTTTTTAGTCACGTACTTTTTAGCGGGCTTAGCAATCTGCAGACAGCGGGCTGGACGCTTACCGGCGCGGTCACCTGCTATGAATCAGATGTGCGCATCACCCATTGTGTGTTTAGAGAAAACAAGAGTGAAGACGGGCTGAACATCATCAGGAGCAATTTCCTGGTTGAAAATAGTCTCTTTACGATGACCTCTTCCGATGCGTTCGATGCCGATTTCTGTAAGGGGGAAGTGGTCAATTGCGTGTTTCGACAGACGGTCAATGACGGGCTGGATGTATCGGGCAGCGTAGTGAATGTGCGCAACTGCAGGTTTGAAAATTGTGGCGACAAAGGCATGAGCGTAGGCGAGGACAGCGATGTAACTATGCAGCAGGCTACTTTTTCTGCCTGTAATATAGCCGTAGCGGCCAAGGATTTATCAACTTTCACCGGCCGCAGCCTTCGGCTGCAGGACTGCAGCCAGGGGTTTGTAGCTTACCAGAAAAAACCTGAATTTGGGCCTGCCAGACTGGTTATTGAGTCGTACGAAGCGAGTGGGGTGAAAAAACTGCACGCCATAGGGCCGGGTAGCAGCCTGCAGCTCGTTGATCGACTTATTGATGGTGATAGGTTGCGCTAGCTGATACGAACCTGTTTGAACATTGCTGCCTGCAGCAAAACGGCTGTTGTCGAATTTTCAAAATACAGGCGCACGAAAAGGGTAAAAAAACGCACATAAAAAAAGGCGTTTCGCACCTGCTGAAAAAATCCCGGGCATGCGCTAAATAGGTATATCCTAAATTTGTGCAGAACGGACAATAAGCAGAAAGAAATCACTAAATTTGCGGCGCTTTTTTGCTGACAAAAAATCGATTATGGGACGCGCATTCGAATATCGCAAAGAGCGCAAGTTTAAGCGCTGGGCCAATATGGCCAAAGTATTTACCAAAATAGGTCGCGAGATTGCCATTGCAGTGCGCGATGGCGGGGCTGATCCTGAGTACAATTCCCGCCTGCGGCTGGCCGTCCAAAACGCCAAGCTGGCCAATATGCCCAAGGTCAATGTCGAAAACGCCATCAAACGCGCCGCTTCCAAAGAGGCCGAAAATTATGATGAGGTCGTATACGAAGGGTATGCACCTCATGGTGTGGCCGTGGTCGTAGAAACAGCTACCAACAACACAAATCGGACCGTTGCCAACATCCGCCACATCTTTTCGAAGAATGGAGGATCCATGGGGGTATCGGGCTCCGTTGATTACATGTTTACCCGCAAGGGGCAGTTCAAAATCAAGGCAGAAGGGGTGAATCCCGAAGAGCTCGAGCTCGAGCTGATCGATCATGGCCTCGATGATATGCAGCAGGAAGACGAACACATCGTGCTGTACTGCTCTTTCGAAGACTATGGCAGCATGCAGAAAGCGCTGGAGGATCGTAAGATAGAGGTGCAGAGTGCCGAACTTCTCCGCTTCCCCTCGCATACCAAGGAGCTGTCGGACGAGCAGGCGGAAGAGGTCATCAAACTGATTGAAAAATTGGAGGAGGACGAGGATGTCATCAACGTTTTCCACAATATGGATATGACTGAATAAGATTACACTATATGATTACTTCTGCCGACCAACTGGCCGCACGCTTTCGCGAGCTGACAGCTGCCGATCCCGATTATCTGGTGCAGGCCAGTGGTCGTGCCAATATCATTGGTGAGCATACGGACTACAATGATGGCTTCGTAATGCCCGGGGCCATTGACCGCTACCTATTTTTGGCAGCGCGGCCCAACGGCAGCGGGCTGCTGCGACTGTGGGCGCTGGACATCGACGAGCAGGCGCAGGTCGATCTGCAGCAGCCGCTGCAGCGACAGCCCCAACTGTGGCTCAATTACGTGCTGGGTATCGCTGATCAGTTTGCTGCTAAGGGGTATAGCTTACCGGGGCTGGATATCGTATTTGGGGGCAACCTGCCCATTGGTGCGGGGGTCAGCTCCTCAGCGGCCCTGGAAACAGGTATGGCAACCATCTGGAATGCTGTGCTGGGTGCAGGGCTTGATAAGCCTTCGCTGGCGCTGCTTGCGCAGCGCTCTTCCCACCAGTTTGTGGGCATTCCCTGTGGTATCATGGACCAGTACGCCAGTCTGATGGGTGTCAAAGACCAGCTGATTCTGCTGGATTGCAGAAGTCTGGAGGCTGAGATGATTCCTGCCGATACGGGCAACTATGGCTGGGTACTGCTCAATACCTGCGTACATCATTCGCTGGCTGAGTCTGCTTATCCCGTCAGGGTCAGGGAGTGCCGCGACGGGCTGGCGGCCGTTCAACAGCTTTTTCCAAAGGTAAC
>JAUMBM010000114.1:0-3421 GCA_032115735.1 Saprospiraceae bacterium | reverse complement strand
ACAACCATCGCCGGTCAATATTGCAGCCACCGCAACACTCAATGTGGCCAGCAGAGAACTATCGTTGTTGGTAGAGTACTATTACACGGGCGATGCTTCAGAGGTGTCCAACTGGCTGCATATAGCTGTTTTACAGAATCATATATTGGGGCCACAGCTGGGCGGCAATCAGGGTGATTACTATCCGCACCAGCAGGTAGTACGGGACTTTCTGACAGGTCAATGGGGTGAATTAATCTCCAATCCCGTTGCCGGGCAGCTGGGGAGTCGTTCTTTTACTATGGTACTGCCCGAATTTTACCAAAACGTTGCTGTTGACCCTGCTAACATAGAGCTGGCGGTTTTTATATCCGAGACACGACAGCAAATTGTCAGCGGGATTAGGGTCAGACCGCTTCTGGTGTCACCCTACACGCTTGATGCTCGATTGCTGGCAGTGATTACTGAACCGGTTATTTGTGGGGAGGGGGTATCTGCTGTGGTTAAACTCAGAAATGATGGCCAGCAGTCCATTGATAATCTGTCGGTTGCCTATGGGATTGACGGGGGAGCCATGGATTCGTTGAGTTGGCAGGGAAATCTGCAACCCTTTGAGATTGCCGAATTTGTACTGCCTTCCTTGCCCATTGAGACAGAAGGTACTCAGGGACTTTATGTCATCCTTGAGAACCCCAACGGACAGGCAGACAATAATCCGGTCAATAACCAACGGACGAGTAGCTTCCGCACGGCGGGGGTTTCTGCACAGCAAGTAGTGCGACTCGATCTAAGGACAGACGATTATGGATATGAAACTTACTGGGAAATTACAGATGATGCCGGTACTGTGTGGGCAAGTGGGGGTAACGAACTGGTAGGTCAAAACGGAGGGGGGCTCAGAATAGCAGCGCCCTCTAATCCGGGGGCTTACGGCAATAATCAGTTTGTCAGCGAGGTTATTGCGCTACCTGCCGATGGTTGTTATGCATTGCGTCTGCTGGATGATTTTGGAGATGGTATGTGTTGTGATTATGGGAATGGGTTTTTTCGACTGCGGCAGCAAGGGGGAGCTGTACTGATTTACGGCAATGCCTATGGCTCAGAAGAGCGGCAGCCATTTAGGGTGCGCACCCCTGTCGTGTCTGTAAATGAGCCCATGGATGCAGTTGCACAAGAGCTTCGGGTATATCCCAATCCGCTTCGGTCAGAGGATCGGCTGATGATTGCCGGTATTCCACAGGCATTATTGCCTGTGCATTGGGAGTTGGTAAGCGCGTCGGGCAGAAGGGTTGCGGAAGGGAGTCTGCACGATCTGTCGGCCTCGATACCGACATCATCTCTTCCGCCCGGATACTATTACCTGGGGGTGCGTAGCGAACAGGGTAGCTGGGGGCACTGCCCTGTATGGGTCTTGCCAGGTCGCTAGTGAAAACGTAAATGTTAAGATGATAAGGTTTTACAAGACAGGCTACACAATGACTGTTTTTTTTGTTTGATTTGCAGTATTTATCTGACCTATGAATCTCTTGCCTGCGCTCAATCCTTTTCGAGGAGCCCTGAAGGCATTATTTGCAA
Organism: Saprospiraceae bacterium; assembly: GCA_032115735.1. Taxonomy (GTDB): domain Bacteria; phylum Bacteroidota; class Bacteroidia; order Chitinophagales; family Saprospiraceae; genus JAUMBM01. The sequence continues at coordinate 1,867 of JAUMBM010000114.1, read as the reverse complement.
AAATGTGAAAAGAGGAGGAGTATGAAGCCAGCTGTACGGTTTGCCATTGCCCTGTTGTTGTTTTTTCCATTGCATACCGCACTGGCACAGGCATTTTTGGTTTTGGAGCCGGCGGTAGTCCGAAAGCAGGTAACCGTCTCGCCCGTAGGTACAGTATATGAGGAGATGGGCAAGGTGAGTGTTCGCAATACCACCAACCGCCAGTTACGTATTCGTTGGGACAAAGTCATCGTACGCCTTCCTATGGGCTGGGAAGTGTATGTCTGCGATAATAATGCCAGCTACCCGCCACAAACGAATACCAATTATGATCCCTTGCGCGGTATCAATGCACCCGTGGTCATTGAGGCAGGGGGATCAGTCGACTTGTACGTTCACTTCCAATCTCCGGGTAAAGCAGGGGAAGCCACTGTTGAGCTGCCTTTGCGGCTGATAGGAGACCCTTCCGGCGATATCGTGCAACGGGCTGTTTTTCACATCAAAATAGAAGAACAGCCACAGGCTTCTGCGCCTGTGTTACCCGCTGCGCGCCCGGCCACACCCACGGGTGTCCGCATTTTTCCAAACCCTGTCGAAGACCGGTTTTATATAAGTAACGCTCCCCCGCTGGCGCGCGTAGATTTGCACAATGCAATTGGTCGAAAAATTCGGTCGTTTGATCGGCCGGACGTAAATTTGGGTTTGGATGTCAGTGATTTGCCAGAGGGCGTTTATCTTGTCAGTCTGATTGATGAAAGAGGAAAGACGCTGAGGACTTTGCGGATGGTCAGGCGAGGGTTCAGACCCTGACGGTGGCCGCGTCCTTTGCGTCAGGCAAACGGTAAGTACCTTGATAATGAAGGCTTAGCCAATGAATACATGAAAACAAAGCTTGAGCGAGAAGGGAATAAGACAGGGGCGCTTATCCGGGGAATACTGGTCAGTAGCCAATGGATGCTTATAGGTTTGCTGGTTTTCGATTTGGGGTTTAATCACAGTGGAGAGGCTCGGGAGCTCATGGGACTGGGGTATCTGCTCTCTATGCCCCTGCTTCTGCTACTGACACTTCTTCGCTTGAGGGTGCTGGCTAAGGAGGACAACAAGGCTTTGTTGCAAATTAGTACCATTCTCCTGACTGCCCTGCTCCTGCTGAGCTTTGTGAGTGCGTTTCATTTTTCAGACGGCTGGGATTTTATAGGCATAAGGGCATTGAGCATACCAGGTCTGTTGCTTTATTTTTTCCTGCAGCTTCTGCCTTCTGTACGCAGATTGTACCATGCTTTTTACAATCCTGCTCTGCTTTTCATTGCGAGCTTTGCTACCATAACGGTCTTTGGAGCAATTCTGCTCAAGTTGCCCAAGGCAACTACGGCCTCCATTTCGTGGGTGGATGCCTTTTTTACCGCCAGCAGTGCAGTGAGTGTGACGGGCTTGGCCGTAGTAGATACAGGCACTGTATTCACGCGCTTTGGTCAGTGGGTAATCCTGATTTTGATTCAGTTTGGCGGGCTGGGAGTCCTCACGTTCACTAGCTTTTTTTCCTTTTTTTTTAAGGGGGGGAGTTCTTTCCGAGAGGGTTTGTATGTCAAGGATTTCTTGAGTTCAGACAACTTGTCAAACGTATTAAAGTTGGCTGTCAAGATTGTTGTTTTTACGCTGGGGATTGAACTGTTGGGGATGCTGGGGATCTGGTGGTTTACGTCTTCGGTACAAAAAGATGCGGCACTGAGCGATCAGTTGTTTTTCTCTTTTTTTCATGCCGTTTCAGCCTTCTGTAATGCAGGCTTTTCACCGCTTTCAGCAGGCCTGTACGACCCTGCTTATCGTTTTTTATACGGATTCCATTGGACTATTGCCAGTCTGCTGATACTTGGTGGGCTGGGTTTCA
>JAUMBM010000113.1:0-8892 GCA_032115735.1 Saprospiraceae bacterium | reverse complement strand
AATCAGCAAGACGGTACTTTCCGGGAATCTCTGACAGAGCGAATGAGCCTGAGCTCGCATTTCAGCATGGGCGCTGACATGGCTGACCTCAACAATGACTGCTACCCGGAGATTTTTGTGACCGATATGTTACCGGATAACCTGCCCCGCATCAAGCAGACGACCAGCTTCCTGCGTTATGATGAATACCTCATCTATCAGCAGAACGGTCTCTACCACCAGTATATGCGCAACACGCTGCAATGGAACAATGGCGACGGCACTTTCAGCGAATGCTCCCAGTTGGCAGGGGTACACGCCACTGACTGGAGCTGGGGAGCGATTCTGGCTGATTTGGACAACAATGGCTATCGCGACGTATTTGTTTGCAACGGCGTGTACAAAGATGTTACGGATCAGGATTTTGTGAATTTTCTGGCCCAGGATGAAAATATTCGGGCTGCACAGGCCGGGGAAGCTGTTGACTTTAAAAAATTTGTCGACATGATGCCTTCAACACCTCTGCCCAACTACGCTTTTTCCAATGAGGGGCGTATGCCTTTTTCCAATAAAACCAAAGAATGGGGGTTTGCGGAGCCCACGCACTCCAATGGGGCGGCTTATGCAGATCTGGATAACGACGGCGACCTGGACCTCGTCATCAGCAACCTCAATGCGCCCGCAAAAGTATACCGCAACGAAGCATCCCGGCAGCAGGATGCCAACAGCCTCAGCTTTGAATTTACGGGCAACCGCAGCAATCCTTATGCCATTGGCGCCCGGGTAGTCGTATATGCAGGCGGAGAGAGCCGAACTTATGAGCACATGCCTATGCGTGGGTTTCAGTCTTCGATGGGCTATCGGGCTGTGATGGGTTTAGGCAAAACCAACAGCCTGGACTCGTTGGTTGCCTGGTCTCCGTATGGTGAAGTCATGGTTATAAGCGGGCCTGTACCTGCCAATAAGCTATACCGTATCGATTTTTCCAAGCCCGACAATGTCAGCAGGCAGCAGGCACTGCCGCCCAAAGGGCTCTCGCCTGCGACTGCCGGGCCACGGTTGGCTGAAAAGCGCAACTGGGCTGCTGCCATACCGGCACATATCGAAAATATATTCATTGATTTTGACAGAGACAAACTCCTGTACCATGCCTTGTCGACGGAAGGGCCCGCGCTGGCCGTAGGGGATATCAACGGTGACGGGCGCGAAGATTTTTTTATGGGGGGGGCTTCCGGTCAGGCAGGAGAATTATACCTGCAAACAGCCGGCGGAAGGTTTGAAAAATCAGCGCAGCCGGCGCTGGCGGGCGATGCTGTTTATGAAGATGTCGATGCATTGTTTTTTGACGCCAATGGCGATGGGCTTACCGATTTGCTGGTAGCCAGTGGAGGTAATGAGCATCTGTATCAGTCTGACTTACTCGATCTCAGGCTATACGTCCAGCAGCCGGGAGGCAAAATGACTTTGGAAAGGCAGCTCCAACAGCTGCCCCGCATTCGAAGGGTACAGAGTTGCCTGTTGAGTATGGATATTGATAAAGACGGCGATCTGGATATTTTCGTGGGCGGCCGCATCAATCCGGCTGGTTATGGCCTGCCTGCCAGCAGCTACCTGCTGGCCAATGACGGAAAAGGCAGATTTACAGACGTATCGGCTCGCTCCGGGGCTATTCGCAACCTGGGGATGGTCACGAAGGCGGTAGCTGCTGATTTCAACGGGGACGGCTGGCAGGATATCGCTCTTGCGGGGGAGTGGATGCCGGTGACGATTTTATACAATGAGAAAGGAAGTTTTCCGGCCACTGCTGCCCAACCCATTCCGGGATCCGAAGGGTGGTGGCTGAGTCTGGCCGTAGCCGATATCAACAGGGATGGCAAACAGGATCTGGTCGCTGGCAACTGGGGGCTCAACAGCCGTTTTTTTGCAGACAGCTTGCGGCCTTTCGACCTGTACGTGCATGATTTTGACAACAATGGCTCGTATGAGCAGATCTACTGTCTGACGGAGGAGGGGAAAAGCTATCCCACAGCACTGAAAGCAGACCTCGGTAAATTGTTGCCTGGTATCGTCAATAAGCAGTTTGTTACCTATAAGGATTACATGGACAAGACGGTACAGCAGGTTTTTGGTGATGAGTTGCTTGCGCAGGCGCAGCACCGACAAATTCGCACCCTGGCTACAACCGTGCTGTATCAGCAAGCCAACGGGAAATGGCAACTCGAGGCATTGCCAATGGCGGCCCAACAGACACCGATATACAGCATACTGGTAGGGCATACCAATGGCGATGAGCTGCCTGATCTACTGCTCGGCGGAAATCTGTACCGGGTGAAACCCGAACTGGGGCGTTTCGATGCAAGCAGGGGGCTGTTGTTGCAGCAGCAAAAGGCCGGGCACTGGAAGCCAGTGAGCGCCGCCGCCAGTGGACTTAGCATTACCGGAGAAATCAGGCATATCAAAGCGATCACGGTGACAGGGAAACCTGCCGTATTGATTGCTCGCAACAATGCGGAAATGAAGTTGTTGGAATGGCAATAATCAAAATCTGCTTCTGAAACATAAATCAACGACACAATGCACTCTTTCAGCTTTTCTGCAGCTTGCCGGCGCCCGCTGACGGGGCTCATAGGCTTGTTGTTTCTCACGGCCGGCTGTAATACAGCTCAACCTCCACGCTATGAGAAAATGCCGTCATCAGAAACAGGCATTACTTTTCGCAACGAACTGACGGCTTCGCCGGAAATCAATATTTTTAATTATCTGTACTTCTTCAATGGCGGCGGGGTAGCAGTTGGCGATGTCAATGGTGATGACCTGCCCGATGTGTATTTTACGGCTAACCAAAGAGCCAATAAGCTGTACCTCAACCGGGGTGACTTTCGCTTTGAGGATGTCACAGAACAGGCAGGTGTAGGCGGTGATCAGGGGTGGAAAACGGGCGTCACCATGGCAGATGTCAACGGAGATGGCCTGCTGGATATCTATGTCTCCCAACTAGGCGATTACATAGGCTTCCGGGGTAAAAATCAGCTCTATATCAATCTCGGGGCCGATGAAAAAGGTATCCCTGTTTTTGAAAACCGGGCAGATCAGTATGGTCTCGACCTAGTGGGCTTTTCCACCCAGGCAGCTTTTTTTGATTATGATCTTGACGGGGATCTGGATATGTACCAGCTCAACCACTCAGTGCACCAGAATGGTACTTTTGGGGACAAAAAAGCTTATGCAGGCAAACGTCATCCTACAGCCGGTGATCGTCTCATGCGCAACGATGGCGATGTGTTTGTGGATGTAACCGAGGCTGCAGGTATTCAATGTAGCGCGCTGGGCTATGGCCTGGGAATCGCAGTAGGAGATATCAATCTCGATGGTTGGCCGGATGTGTATATAGGTAATGACTTTCATGAAGACGATTATCTCTACCTAAACAACGGAGACGGTACCTTCCGCGATGTTATGCGCGAAAGTATGCGCTACACCAGCCGGTTTTCCATGGGTAATGATCTGGCTGATATCACGGGCGATGGTTACCCTGAGCTGGTTTCACTGGATATGCTGCCTGAGGATCCCATCATTTTGAAGGCAGCAGCAGCAGAAGACCCACTCGATATTTTCAACATGAAACTCAATACCGGCTATTACCCACAATATGCACGCAACACTTTGCAAGTTAACCAGGGGCCATTGCCCGGGGATGATAAGGGTGTGCGTTTTAGCGAGACGGGAATCTTTTCGGGTATCCATGCAACCGACTGGAGTTGGTCGGCCTTGTTTATGGACATGGACAATGACAGTTGGCAGGATCTTTTTATCGCCAATGGTATTCTGGGGAGATCTAATGATATGGACTATATCAACTTTATGTCGGATGATGATCTGCAGATGAGACTTCATTACGAAGATATCACCGAAAAAGATCTTGCCATCACCGAGCTGATGCCTAAGATAAAGCTGCCCAATTATGCCTACCGCAACGATGGTCAGCTTAGGTTTACCAATATGGCGGAGGCCTGGGGTTTTTCTGATATAAGCTATTCTAACGGCACGGCCTATGCAGATCTGGACAATGACGGCGATTTGGATCTGGTCATCAACAATGTCAATGATGAAGCCTTCGTCTATCGCAATCGCACCAACCAGCTGGAGGGGGATGATCACCACTTTCTGTCTGTCAAACTGGAGGGTGAGGCGCCCAATACTTTCGGGATTGGTGCTAAGCTGATTGCTACACAGGGCGATCGGTTGCTGGTGCGCGAACTGATGCCTACACGTGGTTACCAGTCAGCAGTTGATCCGCGCCTGCATCTCGGGCTGGGCAGCATCCGCAAGCTGGATAAGCTGACCATTGTATGGCCGGACGGGCGTTTTGAAACAAGATCACAAGTAGATGCAGATCAAAGGCTTGTGTTTAAACAACAGGATGCAGGGGGTAAGTTTGATTATGATTCGTATAGAAGAAGCCGTGTAGCTGCACCCTGGACGAGCCCGGTAGCCAATGCAGCGGGGATTAACAGCAAACATCAGGAGAATACTTTTTTTGATTTTAACAGGGAGCGGCTTATTCCCTTCATGGTGTCTGCTGAGGGACCTGCTCTGGCGGTGGCAGATGTTGATGGCAATGGCCTTGAGGACGTATTTCTTGGTGGAGCGAAGTGGCAGGCGGGTAGTCTGTGGCTGCAGCAGGCCAATGGGGCATTCGTCCAAAAACCTACCGCTGCCTTTGTTCTCGACAGCCTGAATGAGGACGTCGCAGCTGCTTTCTTTGATGTAGATGGTGATGGTTATCAGGATCTTATGGTCGGCAGCGGCGGCAATGAGTTCCAAAACAACCATCCGGCCAATGACCTGCGATTGTACCGCAACGATGGTAAAGGTAATTTTACCAGAGATGTTGAGGCGATGGCCAACTGCAGACTAACGGCTTCTTGTGTGCTCCCTGCAGACTTTGATGGCGATGGTGATCTGGACGTATTTGTAGGTGCCCGTACGTTGACCTGGGCTTATGGGAAAGCTCCCGATAGCTATCTGCTCCAGAATGACGGGAAGGGTAATTTCACGGATGTCACCAATACCTATGCTAAGGAAATCAGGCAGGTGGGTATGGTCAGAGGAGGAAGCTGGGCTGATTTGAACGGCGATAAACGACCTGATCTGGTGCTGGCATTGGAGTGGGATGCTATCAGGGTATTTTTCAACAATGGCAAGGAACTCAGTCAACGGGAAAATACAGGGCTGGAAGCGGCTACCGGTTGGTGGAACAGCATCACGACGGTCGACCTGGATGGCGACGGAGACCTTGACTTTGTAGCCGGCAATTTGGGACTCAACTCCAAGCTGCAGGCCAGTGAGGAGGAACCTGTGCGTATGTATCTGGGAGATTTTGACGATAACGGGCAGGCAGAACAGTTGCTCACCCACTACTTACACGGCAAAGAATATCTTTTTGCGACGCGCGACGAGGTAGTCAGTCAAATGATTAGTCTCAAGAAAAAGTACCTTAAGTATAACGATTTTGCCAATGCGGATATTGACGAGGTCATTGATCCTACCAAGCTGAAAGCAGCCAAAGTCTATGAGGCCACCCAGTTGCGCTCTGTTTGGGCAGAAAACAAAGGCGAAGGCCGATTCACATTACACGAGTTGCCCTATCAGGCACAGTGGAGTACGCTCACCAGCGCGCAGCCTTATGATTTTGACGGTGATGGCAGGCAGGATCTGGCGGTGTTCGGCAATTTTTACGATAACAACATCCAGATGGGGCGTTACGATTCATTCTATGGATTGGTGCTGCACAATGCAGACGGCAAACAGCTTACACCCGTAAGTATGCAGCAATCGGGTATGATGGTCATCGGTCAGGTGCGCCGTTCGGCCATTGTTCGGCTGGCGGATGGAGGGGAAGCCATCCTGTTGGTGCGCAATAATGATACACCCGTTATGCTTCGCATCAATGCGCAGCAAGCCCCGGATGCACTCTAAATTAAGCAATCCCAAATGATATTTTGGTATGACAGAAAAAGTCCAACAGCGTTCGATATGGTTTTATTCAGCAGTGGTTGTAGCTGCTGCAGCCCTGATGTACCTGCCTTTTTTGGGTGGGTTACACCTGTTCGACTGGGATGAAATCAACTTTGCAGAGATTAGCAGAGAGATGCTGTTAACCGGCGAGTATGCTCGCGTATATATTGATTTTCAGCCATTTTGGGAAAAGCCTCCCTTCTTTTTCTGGTTGCAGGCTACCGCCATGCAACTGCTGGGGGTAGGAGAGTATGCTGCCCGCCTCCCCAATGCCCTCACAGGCATTGTGACGCTGCTGCTGCTGTTACACATCGGCCACCGGCTGGGAGGGCTTAGACTGGGTATCCTTTGGGCTGCTGTCTACGGATGCTCGGTACTGCCATTCCTGTACTTCAAATCCGGGATTATCGACCCGGTGTTCAACCTGTTTATATTTCTGGGCTTGTATTATTTTATCAGAGGCTACTGGCGCAGCACGGGCGGAGACTACCTGTCTGAGCGCAAGTCGGACTGGTATCTGTTTGCAGTCGCCGGTCTTTTTATCGGCTTTGCCATGCTGACCAAAGGGCAGGTGGCCTTTCTGCTGGCAGTCCTCACCCTGGGCGTTTACTGGGTATACAAGCGTGCCCGTTTATACATCCGCATACCTCATTTTATATGGTTCACGGCCTTTGCAGGTCTGGTCACGCTGGCTTGGTTTGGGTGGGAGACGAGCCGCAACGGACCGTTTTTTGTATCAGAATTTGTCCGCTATCAGTGGCGTCTGTTCAGCACCCCGGATGCCGGGCACAAAGGATTCCCGGGCTTTCACCCGGTCGTCCTGCTGGTAGGGTGCTTTCCTGCATCGATTTTTGCCATCCGGGCCTTTAGTGGCAGATTTAACCGAGCCGATGAACCAGCTTACCGTATTGATTTTCGTCGTTGGATGATATTTTTATTTTGGACGGTAGTCGTATTGTTTTCTATCGTTCAGTCCAAGATTGTACATTATTCCTCTCTGGCCTACTTCCCGCTGACCTACCTGGCTGCTGAGTCAATCGATCGGGCGTGGGGGGAGAAGAAGCCCGCAGGCCTTTGGGTGCGGGCAGGACTTTGGGCAGTAGGGGGCGTTTACATGCTCATTACCTTACTGCTACCCTGGTTGGGAAAGAGTGTCGCTTCCTGGCAACATTTGGTGAAAGATCCTTTTGCCAAAGGCAATCTTGAAGCAACGGTTGTCTGGACGGGCGCGGAAATGATAGCAGGCATTGTCTTACTCGTGGTACTGGCTTTAGCAACCCGCTTGCTGGCCGCTGCCCGTTGGCGTGCAGGTATGTCTGTATTACTCGGCGGGATGCTGGTTTTTCTGTGGTTGTGCCTTGGCATGTTTATAGGAAAAATAGAAACCTATTCCCAGCGGGCGGCAATAGAATTTTTTGAGGGTATCGCGGATGAGGATGCCTATGCAACTACCTTTGGTTACAAATCTTATGCCCACCTGTTTTATGCAGCGAAGCAGAAAGGATTAAACCCTGCTGCCTATCAAAAAGACTGGCTAATTGAGGGGGCTATCGACAGACCTGTGTATATTGCAACTAAAATACACAAGGCCGAGGAGCTTGCCAATCGACCGGGCTTCATGCGTTTGTACGAGAAGAATGGATTTGTCTTTTTCCGAAGAGACCCTTGAGTTGCCTGGGAGTGTCTTGAATTTGGCTGTGAATAACTGAGAGGATATAGTTACACTTGTAAGAGTATCTTACTGTATTCATTCGGAAATATACCACACGGATTATCGGCAGGAGACGTAAACATTCGGCATTTTCGTGTTGTTGAAATCGCGATCATTGCACCTATAAGGCCAGCAAGATCTTTGAACATCTGCTGTTTTCGCATTGTTGAAATCAGGAAATCCACCTTAGGAATGCTATTTTCTAAACACAACCACAGTGATGAACCCGATGAAATTCTCCTGAGACGCATCAGGGATTCACAGGATAATCAGGCTGCTGCTGCGCTCTTCCAGCGCTATGTCCCTCACGTGCTCGGTGTGTGTCAGTACTATCTCAATCATCAACAGGATGCGCTGGATGCAGTCATGGATGTCTTTGCAATGGCTGTTGAGGAAATCCCCAAGACCGAGATTAGAAATTTTAAAAGCTGGCTTTTCATCATCTCTAAAAACCACTGTCTTCAGCATTTGAAAAAAAATGGTCGTTACCGCCATTTATTCGTCGAAATTAATGAAAATATTGAGGGGGAAGCTGTGCAAAATGATGTAGATCTTTCTCTTTACAGAGGTGAGGGGGAGGATGAGATTAATCTCCTGACAGGTCTTCTGAAAAAGCTGGATAGCAGACAAGAGACGTGCCTGACCATGTTTTATTTTGAGGATAAATCTTATCAGGAGATAGCAGCGATCACTGGTTTTGATGCTGGCTTGGTAAGAAGCTACATTCAAAACGGTAGAAGAAATTTACGACGCCTTTTTATTAACGCATTAAAAGACTCTGCTAATGACAAATTCTGATCGAACATCACCAAGAAAAAAGATACTCAGTTCCCTACAGTCTACAGATGCGCCCGTAGGGGATGAGTTTGACCGCCTAGCTCTGAGTGGGCTGCAGCGCAGGCGCAATGTTCAAAGGGACTTAAGAGAATTGGATGGCCGCATCACATCGCGTTGGCATCGCAATTTGGGCGTGCGCATCAATCGGGTGGCTTCACTAGCATTTGTGATGCTGGCGCTACTGGTAGTGGCTCTGTGGCTCATGCCCATTGACGCTCCGGTGACAGATGTAGCTCTCCAACAGTTGGAAGAAAAGCTCGCTCAGCCACTTTCTACAACTCCTCTGGGGACTATTCGCAATGCTGCCTTGGCAGAAGAGGGAAGCCGTTTGCTGGCCGAAGGACTCG
>JAUMBM010000112.1:0-9372 GCA_032115735.1 Saprospiraceae bacterium | reverse complement strand
CGAAGTTGACGGCAGAGTGGGGGGTGCTGCGCCCCCAGGCAATAGCAGCCTGCGCATACCAGTCAACAACACCCGCATTGGGCCGCGGCCCGCTTTGCGGTCCAAAACGGCCGGCCGCCAGGCCTGTATAGAGTACATCGTATTGATTGACAAGCCCGTTGGCATCGGCATCGCCGGGAAATACATACAGGCTGGGCTGCACAGCAATCATGCCCTGCGCAGTGGAAAAGGGAACTGCATCCGCCGTGCCGGAGACGGCCTCGGCCGGAAATGAAAAAACATTCCCGTTGAGCAGGAAAGAAACGATCGGCGGTGACAGTATCGGCGATATACCCGCTCGCCGGGGTTCAAAACATATACGGATCAGGGTCTCATCCTCAGGGAGAGTTACCGGACTGAATGAGGGACTGATCCAACTATACAGTAATACGCCCGGAAAAGTATTGAACTGAGGCCCCAGGCCTTCGTTGCCCTCCAGCGGAAATTCGTTGCGCACAAACCGAAGGTGGCTGGTGTCGAATAATATGGGTAGCTGGAAGCCCAGCATATTGGTAAACTGACTGACGCGCACAGAAAGGCATAGCTCGCCATAGTGGCCGGTGCTGAGGCTGTCGAGCCGCAATCGGCAAGGGGCAAAAAGAGATGCCAGCGGAGGGACTGCAGGCAGGCTGCGGCGAAGGGAGTCAATGCGGTGCTGCCAGTCGCCAAACGGGAGCATGGCCTCCGTGGGTAGTCTAACAGGCTGCAACGGAACCACCACCGCGCCGGATAGTTGTTTGTGCATACTGGTCGAAACATTGAGCATCTGGCCAAAGGCCGATGGCAAAGCCAGCGTGGCCATTGCCACGAGGATCATCAAAGAGCGATGTACTTTCATTCTGTACCATTTTTTCCAAGCCCAAGGGGGGCCTTATTACGGCATACTCTGTAATGCCGGCTTGCCCAACAGCAGCAGTACGCCGACACCATACTATGCATTACTGAAATCGTGCCAATTTTTTAGGGGATTTTGATATCTTTGTATGCACGGGGAACAAATTATTCAAACCTACATACTTATGAAAGTAAGAATCCTCACTTTTTGTGCTATTGTGTTACTGCTGACGACAGCCTTGCGCGCGGGCGAAGGGATGTGGTTGCCACTGCTGTTGTCGCAGCTCAATGAGGCCGAAATGAAGTCGATGGGCATGAAAATGTCTGCCGAAGACATCTATAGCGTCAACAAGGGGAGTCTCAAAGATGCTATCGTACACTTTGGAGGCTTTTGTACCGGAGAAGTGATTTCTTCGCAGGGATTGGTGCTGACCAATCACCATTGCGGCTATGGCCAGATACAGTATCACTCCAGCTTGTCAAACAATTATCTGCAGGACGGCTTCTGGGCGGCTACCAAAGCAGATGAGCTGCCCAATCCGGGGCTGTTCGTTACCTTTATCGTGCGCATCGAAGATGTGACGGCCACAGTACTGGCCAATACCAACGACGAAATGAGCGAGCGGGAACGGCAGTCAACCATCGATAAAAATCTTGGCTTTATTCGTCAGGGCTACCGCAAAGAGGCTTGGGAAGAGATCGTGATCCGGCCTTTTTTCAATGGCAACCAGTACTTTTTGTTTGTCACAGAGACCTATAAGGATGTGCGGCTGGTCGGAGCGCCTCCGTCCAGCATCGGTAAATTTGGTGCCGATACAGACAACTGGGTGTGGCCGCGACACACAGGCGATTTTGCACTGTTTCGTATCTATGCAAGCCCCGACAACAAGCCGGCGGAGTATTCTCCCAATAATGTTCCTTTCAAACCGCGCAAGCACCTGCCGGTAAGTCTCGATGGGGTGACACCCAACGATTTTACCATGGTCTTCGGTTTTCCCGGCCGCACCGACCAGTACCTGCCTGCCGCTGCCATCGACCAAAGGGTCAATGTGCTCAATCCGATTCGCATCGGTATTCGCGATCGCTCACTGGCCGTCATGGATGCTGCTATGCGCAGGGATCCGCAGGTGAAAATCCAGTACGCTTCCAAGCAGGCGCGCATCGCCAATGCATGGAAAAAGTGGATCGGGGAGACTCAGGGGGTCAGGCAGACCAATGGCATTCAGAAACGGCGCGAAATGGAAGAGGAATTTCGTCGGCGGGTAGCTGCCAATCCGAAGTGGAATGCGGCTTTTGGTGGCTTGCTGCCCGAGATGGAACGCCTGTACCGCGAAATTGAACCGCTGGCAGTCAGCCGCGATTATGTGATGGAAATCGCACTGCGCAACGTGGAGCTGTTTCAGCTTATGAACAGCCTGCACACCTACAACCGCATGCTGAAAAGCTCGGGCGAAGAGGCCCTGAAAGGGCGCTCTAAGCAGGTAATCACCATACTCGAGGAGTTTTACAAGGACTTTAATCTAGATGTTGATCAGGAGATAGCAGTCGCACTGCTGGATATCTATTTCAATAAGGTGCAGCTAAGCCACCTCGCGCCTTTTGCGGTGGAGCAGATCAATCAGGAGGGTAAGAATTATACTGCACTCGCGCGCGCGCTCTACCTCAAGTCGCTTTTTACCCAAAAAGAAAAGGTGATGGCGCTGGCCAACGAAAATCTGCCTGAGCTCATCCGGCAACTCAATAACGATTATGCTTACCTGTTTGTCCGCTCGATTATCGAACATCACGAAGCTATAGTCATGACGGAATACCAGCCGCTGGAGGACAAACTCAATGCGCTTCAGCGTAAGTATATGATGGCGCTCATGGCTGTTTTTCCCGAAAGACGTTTCTACCCGGATGCCAATTCGACCATGCGGGTGACTTACGGACAGGTGGCCGGCTACAAAACGCCGGAGAAGACGTATGATTTTATGACGGACCTGGATGGCATGGTTGCCAAATATGTACCTGGCGATTACGAGTTTGATCTGCCTCCACGATTGCTTGAGCTGCACAAAGCTAAGGATTACGGCCGCTACGCTTTGCCGGATGGCCGCATGCCGGTCTGTTTTATTGGTTCCAACCATACGACGGGTGGCAATTCCGGCAGCCCGGCCATTGACGCCCACGGCAACCTCATCGGGCTCAATTTTGACCGCACCTGGGAGGGGACGATGAGTGATGTTTACTACGATGCTTCTATCTGCCGGAATATTATGGTCGATCTGCGATACATTCTGTTCATCATCGACAAATTTGCAGGGGCTACCCATCTGGTAGATGAAATGACGCTGGTCTACCCTAAAACGGGTAAATAAAGGATAATCTCCCGGATCGTGTCCGGGTATTTTTGCCTCCGGCAAAAAAACCGAATGCACGCTTCCGTAAAATAAATGACGCCCTTGCCTTCGGAACAGCCGGAGGGAGGGCGTCACGATGACCAGAAAATTTGATTGCGGCATGCACACTCGCTTGCCCAACTTACCCATAAGCTCCAATTACTATGCCAAAGTTGTCGATCATTGTCATTTTTCTGTTGGGCTGGCTCGGGCTGACCGCTCAGGCGTCTTCGCCGGCGGCTGAAGCTGCTGTATACGACACTCGCAAATCGGTGATTGTCGATTCGGCAGCCGTGGTGTCACCTCACCCGCTAGCCACGCGCGTGGGTGTTGAAGTGATGCGCAAAGGGGGCAACGCAATAGATGCTGCTGTGGCCGTACAGTTTGCCATAGCGGTCGTGTATCCGAGAGCGGGCAATATCGGGGGCGGTGGACTCATGGTTATCCGCGAGAGCAGCGGTGAAACGGCTGCACTGGATTATCGCGAGAAAGCTCCTGCAGCTGCAAGTCGCGATATGTATCTCGACAGCATGGGCAATCCGGTTGAGGGAATGAGTACCGACGGCCATCTGGCTGCAGGGGTGCCCGGCACAGTGGCAGGCCTGGCAGAGGCCCACAAGCGCTACGGGAAACTCCGCTGGGAGGAGCTTCTGCAGCCTTCCATAGAGCTGGCCGCCAATGGTTTTGCCATTACCGCCGCAGAGGCCGAACGACTGCGAAATTTTCAGGGTGATTTTCGTACGTATAACGAAGAGGGTTGTGCTTTCATAGGGAACAATTGGCAGGCAGGAGATCTGCTGATCCAGAAGGAGCTGGCAGCAGCCCTGACGCGCATTCAGCAGCGAGGTCCTGACGGCTTCTACCGGGGGGAGACTGCTGCGCTGATCGTCAATGAAATGCGTGAAGGAGGCGGACTCATCACAGCCCGGGATCTCAAGGATTATCGGGCACAGTGGCGAACACCGGTCAGTGGTTACTACCGGGGCTATAAGGTGATTTCTATGCCACCGCCTTCAAGCGGTGGGGTAGCTTTGCTGCAAATGCTGGCTGCCTGCGAGCCTTACCCCGTGACAAGCTACGGCTTCCACCAGCCGGCAGCGGTGCATCTGGTGGTGGAAGCTGCCCGAAGGGCTTACGCCGACCGGGCTGCCTGGCTGGGCGATACGGACTTCTTTCCGGTGCCTGTCAGCAGCCTGACGGATACGGCTTATGTGCGTGGGCGCATGCGTTCGTTTGATGCTGCCCATGCTTCGCCCAGCGATAGCGTTGCAGGGGGAAAAGTGACCCTGCTGAAGGAGAGTTTTGAGACTACGCATACTTCGGTGGTGGATCCTATGGGGAATGCCGTTTCGGTAACTACAACCCTCAATTCCAACTACGGTTGTAAGGTCGTGGTAGACGGAGCCGGGTTTTTTCTCAACAACGAAATGGATGACTTTAGTGTCAAGCCGGGTGTCCCCAACCAATTTGGACTGGTAGGCTCAGAAGCCAATGCCATAGCACCCGGAAAACGAATGCTGAGCTCAATGACGCCTACCATCGTGGAGAAGGACGGTCGCTTGTTTATGCTTCTGGGGGCACCGGGAGGATCTACCATCATCACTTCGGTGCTGCAGGTGATCATGAATGTTATTGATTTTGGTATGCCGCTGGATAAGGCGATTCAGGCAGCGCGCTTCCACCACCAGTGGCTGCCCGATGAAATTATGGTAGAAAAAAATGCCATAGCAGCACCTGAGCGGGCATTGATGGAGGCTATGGGCCACCGCTTCAGGGAAGTCAAATCGCTGGCGGTTGTCAAGGCAATTCATGTGCGGGCCGACGGCAAGCTACAGGCGGCGGGCGATCACCGCAATCCCGATGATCACGCAGCGGGCTGGTAGTCCGTTTTAGGGCGATTTTGCCGCTGGCGAAAATGGGTTATTCTTTCGTGTTGTTGAAGGAGCCTGGCTGCGCGACTGAAAAAACACGGAAAAACAATTTGAGCCCGACGAAATATTTTTCTGGTGAAACAGGTAATCAATTTAGTGAATGTATTGTATGCGCAAACTGTTGTTTTTCTTATGGTTATCGGTGGTTTTTTTGCATAGCTGCCGTCAGGACGGTCAGGTGCCGGCAGAAGCCGCAGTTGCCGATAAGCCGTTGCCCACAGAGCCCCACCGGCCTGCTTACCATTTTACGCCCGCAGCCAACTGGATGAATGATCCCAATGGCATGGTGTACTATGAAGGTGAGTATCACTTGTTTTTCCAGTATTATCCCGACAGCACGGTATGGGGTCCTATGCACTGGGGGCATGCCGTGAGCAAGGATCTGGTGCACTGGGAGGAGCTGCCTATTGCGCTCTATCCCGATTCACTGGGCTATATATTTTCGGGAAGTGCCGTGGTGGACTGGAAGAATACTTCCGGCTTCGGCAAAAATGGTCAGCCGCCGCTGGTGGCGATTTTTACCTACCACGATATGGCTGCCGAAAAGGCCGGCCGCATTGACCGACAGTCGCAGGCGATTGCCTACAGCAATGACCGCGGGCGCACTTGGACAAAGTACGAGGGCAATCCGGTGCTGCCCAATCCGGGGGTACAGGATATACGGGATCCCAAAGTCATCTGGGATGCCGACAGAAATCGATGGGTAATGGTGCTTGCTGTGGGCGATCATGTTAGCTTCTACCAGTCACCTGACCTCAAACAATGGACTTTCCTCAGTGATTTTGGCCAGGATAAGGGGGCGCACGGGGGGGTCTGGGAGTGTCCCGATCTGTTCCCGATGACCGTTGCCGGCACCAATGATGTACGCTGGGTATTGCTGGTGAGTATTAACCCGGGCGGACCCAACGGAGGGTCGGCAACCCAGTATTTTATCGGCTTTTTCGATGGTGAAAAATTTGCACTGGACTATGATTTTACCCGCAGACTGGATGCAGGCGAGGCCGTGTGGCTTGATTGGGGGAGGGATAATTATGCCGGGGTGACCTGGTCAGATATACCTCCGCAGGATGGTCGACGTCTGTTCATGGGCTGGATGTCCAACTGGGATTATGCAACAGTCACGCCTACGCAGGCATGGCGAAGTGCTATGACAGTGCCGCGAGAGTTGGTGCTGCATCGCACACTGCAGGGATTGCGCTTATTTGTTTCACCGGCTAAAGAGCTGGAAAAGATGCGCCGGCAGCAGTATGCGTGGAAAGATGTGCGGGTTGAAGAGGAACTCAATATGGCTGAAAAGCTGACTTTTAATCCCAATGTAGCCGAAATTGTGCTGGAAGGAGAATGGCCGGCCGACGGGGCCATGGACTTCGGTTTCGAATGGTCCAATGCTCAGGGGCAGTCGTACCGACTGGGGTATGATCCCGTAAGGCGCGTTGCTTACAGCGATCGGACACGCTCAGGTAAGGTTGATTTTGATCCCGATTTTGCAGCCGGGCGGCATACGGCCATGGGCGCCATGAAGGGCAATACTATCCAGTGGCGTATATTTGTTGACAGGGCTTCCTGTGAGCTTTTTGCCAATGAGGGCGCTAGTTGTTTGACGGATGTGTTTTTTCCGGAGGAAGACTTTGATCAGCTGCGTTTCTATTCCAAAGGCGGAGCTATCAATATCAAGCGGATGACGGTCTACGAACTTAGGCAGTGAACTGTTAGCCCGGGTGGTGTACTGCCCGGGCTGACAGCTGTCAGGGCGGTGTCTTTTCCTGCGGGGCTTATTGATCGCGCTGCATAGTATAGGTCTGCATCTGATCAACGGTCAGAAATCGATACTTACCATCGAGTGAGTCAACGGCTTGCTGGACGCTGAGAAAGAAGTGATCCTTGCCGATTTTGTCGCGCAACCCGCTGTCGGCCAGTCGGTCACGAACGGGACCAATGACTGCGGCCAGCAGCAATATTATATTGCGCTTTTTGAAGTCTTCAATGGTCTGTTCAAGCATGTGCATGGCCGTGGAGTCTATCTGACTGATGGTGTCACACTGAATGATGATGGCTTTCAGCGCCTCACCTTTGGTAGCAGCCAGCTGCTCGATATTTTCCCTGAAATAGTCTGTGTTGGCAAAAAACAGGGGTGCATCAAAGCGGAGCACCAGAATGTCTCGCCTTATTTCGAGCTTTTCATGTCGCTCAATATTGAGGTAGTAGGGTGCATCGGGAAGTTTGCCCAGTACGGCCAGGTGGGGTCTGGCGGAGCCGTATACGACCGAGGCCAGCGAAAGCACAACCCCAATGCCAATACCTTGCTCAATGCCCAGTGCCAGGGTGAAAATGAAGGTAGCAATCAGCATCCAGAAATCTACCCGATGAATATGCCACAGGTTCACAGCCTCGCGCCAGTCGATCAGATTAATAACAGCGACAATGATCACGGCAGCCAGCACGGCATTGGGCAGATAGTAAAAAAGGGGTGTGAAGAAAAGCAGGGTGAGCAGCACCAGCGCAGCTGCAATCAGTGAAGCTAGCCCTGTTTTAGCACCCGCCTGGTCATTCACGGCTGTTCGCGAAAATCCGCCCGTAACGGGGAAGGACTGAAAAAATGAACCGATAATATTGGCTGTTCCGAGGGCAAAAAGCTCCTGGTTGGCGTTGAGCTGATAGTCCCGATGCCGGTTGTGCATAGCCTTGGCAACCGCAATGCTCTCCATAAAGCTCACCAAACTGATGGCCAGGGATATGGGAATCAATGAGCGAACGGCTGCCCAGGAGAATCCTGAAAACTGGAATTGGGGCAACCCTTTCGGCACATCGCCTACAATTTTTATGCCGACCTCATTGAGCGAGAAAGCTGCTGTAAGGACAATCCCCAACACAACGGCAACCAGCGCTCCCGGGATGACCGGAAATCGGCGACGGACAGCAATAATAACCAGTATGGCACCTGTGCCCATCGCGGCTGTAATCCAGCTGATTTGCCGGATGTTGCCCGCAGCAGCCAGCAATATTTCGTGAACGTGATGGCTGTTGGGAAGATTAATACCCAGTAGGTGCTTTAGCTGTGAGAGTGCTATAATAAGGGCTGCTGCAGAGGTAAAACCGCTGATGACCGGGTGGGAGAGGAAGGTTACCAGAAAGCCCAGCCGAAAGGCACCAAGCGCAAATTGTATAATACCTACTAACAATGCCAGCAGGAGGGCTAAACTCAGATAGGCTTCGGTGCCGGCAGTGGCGAGCGTACCTATGCCTGCTGCTGTGAGCAGCGACACCATGGCAACAGGACCTACGGCCAGTTGCCGGGAACTACCGAGCAGGGCATAGACGATAAGCGGGAATGTGCTCGCATACAGTCCGTATACAGCAGGCAGACCCGCCAGCAGGGCATAGGCCATCCCCTGCGGTATGAGCATGACGCCGACAGTCAGACCTGCCGAGAGATCACCATTTAACCACTCTCGGCGGTAGTTCTTTATCCAGTCAAATGCAGGAATATAGGACAACATATAGGTTGGTTGTCATCGCCATTTACCGTCGGATGCTTTACACCCGTGGACTAGCGATTGGAGATAATTTCAATTTTGTTGCGGCCAAGCTTAATCTTGCTCTGCTTCTCCAGCTGCTTCAGCAGTCGGCTGATTGCTTCTCTGGAAGCATGCAGATCATCGGCAATTTCCTGATGGGTAGTCTGAAGTACTTTCTCATGGGTGGCGTGAGACCGGTCGAGCAGGTACTGCCAGAGCCGCTCATCCATGCGCAGAAAGGCAATGTTGTCAATCGCTTCTACCAGCTCCATCAGCCTGTCCTCATAAGACTGCATAACAAAGTCTTTCCAGCTTCGGTAGCGAGTCATCCATTCATCGACCATGCGTGTAGGCAGAGTAAGTACGAGCAGGTCGTCTTCTGCAACGGCTCGTATGTAGCTTTTTTTCTGGCTCAGACAGCAGGTAAAAGAGGATGCACAGGCTTCACCGGCTTCTACGTAGTATAAAAAGAGGTCTCCACTGTCGCTCGAGCGCATGACTTTGAGCGTACCCTCCAGCACAAGAGGAATGTAGCGGACATAGCTTCCGTATTCCGACAGCGTTTCACCTGCCTTGAAATCTACGAGATTGCCCTGTGCAGCAATCTCGTCAAGCAGCGCAGGTTCATTGAGCTTGGGAAACCTGCGTCTCACCAACTCCCGGATTTCATCC
>JAUMBM010000111.1:0-10398 GCA_032115735.1 Saprospiraceae bacterium | reverse complement strand
TTACTCATGCCTATGGCCATGAGCATACCCAGTTCGTGGTAGCGCTCCAACACGGTCATGAGCATGGTATTGACAATGCCAAACAACAACGCCAGCATGATGATACTAATGAAAATCGTAGCAGAAGTCTGCATCTGGGACTCATAAAGCTCCACATCCGGTGAAAGCTCGCGATAGTTTTCAACCCGGCCGTCCGGTAAGGATTGCTGCAGAGAATGCTGAACAGCTGCCATCTCCTCTGGCCGGTGCAGCAGTATCGCCAGCTCATGCGCCGCTTGCGGATTGCCAAAAAGGGCGTTCAATTCTGCGCGGTTGACAAATACCGACCCCTCGTCAAAGGGTGTATTGCCCGTATCGAAGAAGCCTGCAACACGAAAAGCGGCAGCTGTAATATTGCCTCCTGCGTCCTGAAAAGTGAGCACAACCTTGGCACGGATGCGAATTTTTAATTTTTCGGCCAACTCATCTCCCAACAGCAGCTGGTGACGCGCCTGGGTCTCGAAGTAGCTGCCATCGGTAATTTTTTGGTCCAGCCGGGTAAGGGCAGCTTCTTCTGCAGGGTCTACACCGCGGATTTGCACGCCGCGCGGGCTGCGAGCCGTCGTGAGCATACCATTGACCAGTGTGCGGGCGGCAGCAGCGCGCACGCGCGTATCCTGCCGGATGACTGCCAGCCGTTCATCGGTCCTGTCCAGAAAATATTGGGCTTCGGCATCAGCCGAGAACTGTGGGTTGTGTACTTGTAAGTGACTGAGATTGTTTTCGATGGCACTATCAACATAGCCGCGTACCATCCCTAGTGAGAAGCTGATCATAAACGCCAGTGACCATATACCTATAACAATGGCCAGCATGACAACCATGCTGCGCATGCGGCTCCGCCAGATGTTCCGCCAAGCAATGGTGAAAAGCATAGTAGGCTGTTTTTTGCAGCGGCTGTAGCCGCTGCATCCATAAATGACTGCCGCCCCGAGCTGCCCCGCAGGGCGCCGGGTGTTTTTTTACAAAAAAATCATGCACGCATGGAGCGCACAGCGTCCATGCGCGCAATTTGCCAGAAAGGGTAGATGGCCAGCACCGAAGTAATGGCCAGAATGATCAATGCCTGACTGGTGAAAATATCAATGTCAACAGAAGCTGGCAAAATCGCTTCAAAACCAAATTTTTCGTAGGCCTTAACGGCCGACTCTCCCATGATTATCAGGTCTATAGGATGGTGATGAAAGTACATAACTATAGGCAGACTAAGGGCTATGCCCGCCACAACACCCAGACTGCTCATCAGCAGAATCTCTACCCAGGTGATGATCGCCAGCTGTTGGCGGCGCATGCCGATACCAATGAGCACCCCCATCTCGCGTTCGCGCTCTTTGAGCATCATCAGAATAGTGCCAAATACACCAAAGGCTATAATCAGGTAAAGGACCAACATGACTATCCGGCTGCTGGCAGAATCCAGTGCTTTCGCCTCCAACAACTCTGGCAAGAGCTGCTCCCAGCGCATGACCTCGTAACGGCTGGTGTCGAGCCTGCTCTGCAGGCCGGCAACCACGCCCGGCACGCTTCGCTTGTCCGCTACGCGCAAGGCGAGCGAGGTGGCGCGCCCGTTGGCGTCCAGCCAGTGCGCTGCTGCCATTCTAGGCAAGTACACCATGCGTTTATTTAGGTCCGGCGACCCAAAATGCAACAATCCGCCCACCGCATACTTGCCGGCTGCATTGGCGCCGTGGTATCCTTGGCTAAGTAAAATGAGGGTATCCCCCAGACCAATACCAAGGCGGGCGGCAACACCATCGGCCACCAGTACCTGCCCGGCATCAGCATTTTCCCAGTAACGACCCGCCTGCAGGCGGCTTGACAGCCGTGTAAGTGAGTCCTCTGCCGCGGGGTCAACGCCCACAACCAGCACACCCGTTGTTTGCTCCCCGTTGGCAGCCAATGCAAAGGTCTCTATGCGGGCAGAGGCACCCAGCAGGCCGGGTATGCCTCGCAGCTGCTGCTCAAGACTGGTGTCATAGGCCATCGAGGCGTCAACCGAAGGCTCAGCCCAGTAGCCTTTTTCATGCACCTGAACGTAGCCGTAATAAAAGTTGATGACGCTGTCAAGCATGTAGTTCCACGCACCCCGCTGTATCGATTCCATGAAAACAGCGAAAAAAACCGCGAACATCACGGCCGCGGCCGTGATGAGCGTCCTTCGGCGGTTGCGCCAAATATTGCGCCAGGCTAGTGTAAAAAGCATACGTCAGCTCAGCGTACCCGCCGCATATTCTGTACAGTGAAAAAATCATCCCCTATGACTTCGTTGAAGCGCAGAGATATGTACTCCACAATGGTCTTGTTGCCGGGAGCATCTGCCGGGCTCACTTCCAGCACCGATGGTAACAGCTGACCACCCAGTGTTTTGACTTCTTTGCCTACCATGGTGTTGACCAGATAGTTGTCCTCGTCATAAAACTCGGCCTTTAGCTGCATATAGTCCTGCTTATCAACCCACATTAGGATTTTTCCCCAGACTACAGCCACATTGGGCCGGGGTATCAGCTCTATTTTCCAGCAGCCGCGCCCTTCAATGGTTTCTGACCCCAGCAAGCGGTGCTGGTAATCGTCAACCGAAGAGGATTCTTTTACCAGGTCATCGTTGGTGAAGTCGGAGCCCATCCAGCTCTGAAGCAGCATACTGGGAGGCATCTTGATGGTGCGATCAATGGAGGGCTGCCAGTTCCACAGCTCCTGGCTACGCTTCAGAAAAGCCGTACCCTGATCTCTGGCGGGAGCAGTGATGAGAATAAGCGCCAACTCGCTGCCTTTACTCCAGCTTTTCATGCGGATCTCTCGCGTCCAGCCCGGCCGTACAATGGTCATCTTCATTTCACTGAAGCTTGACTGGCCTCGCATCTTGGCATCGGCCCGGCGAATGATGTCAGTGGCTGACTGTGCAGCAGCTACACTGGTCCACAGAAAGACCAGCACAGCCAGATAGGTGGTTCTTATCTTCATAAGCTGAGCGTTGTAAAAGGCGTTTTGCCATTGGCTGACCGAAAAGCCTTCAGGCTTGTCATCGGCAATCACCCGCCGATGGTTGTACTTCACGCCATCGAGTCTTGTGCGTACCAGCGTGCCAAAGTACTGCATATCTCGGTAGTCTGTCCACTACGCTGACAACCGCCGCGTGTATACAAATATACGCCCTGTTCCGTTAGCCTGCCCGCTTTTGTACAACTATTTGGTTATGTAAATGTGTTCATTGTAGCTATGCCATGCTTATCGTATATTTGCAGGCCGAAATGGCCGAAAATGAAACCATTGTCGGCCTGCCCGTGTTTCAGCTTGAGGGCTGTAGGAACTTATAAAGTATTCATAAACAATGCTGGATAAACTCGCATCGATCTACGATCGGTACATTTACATACAAGAACAGTTGAATAACCCCGATGTCGCCGGGGATATGGAACGTTTCCGCAAACTCAATAAAGAGTACAAAAAGCTGGAAGCAGTGGCAGAGACTTATCTCGCCTACAAAAAATTGCTGACAGATGTGGACAGTGCTCGCGAGTTACTTGCCGACCCGGAGATGCGGGAGATGGCGCAGCAGGAACTCGATGAGCTCAACGACCGGCGTAAAATCCTTGAGGAAGACATCAAAGTAATCCTCACGCCTAAGGATCCCGAAGATGAAAAAGATGTGATTTTTGAAATTCGCTCCGGCACGGGTGGCGATGAGGCCAGCCTCTTCGCCGGGGATCTGTACCGCATGTATACCCGGTTTTTCGATGCTATGGGCTGGAAGACTGAGGTCATCTCCGTCAATGAGGGTACGGTAGGTGGTTACAACAAAATCGTGCTCGAAATCAATGGGGACAATGTCTACGGCATGATGAAATTTGAGTCGGGCGCTCACCGCGTGCAGCGCGTACCCAAAACAGAGGCCCAGGGCCGCATTCATACTTCCGCAGCCACGGTTGCCGTCATCCCCAAAATGGAGGAAGAGGAGATTAATATTAACCGCGCTGATCTCAAGATCGATACTTACCGCGCCAGCGGCGCGGGTGGACAGCATATCAACAAGACTGAATCGGCTGTGCGCATCACTCACCTGCCTACAGGCATCGTTTCTGAAAGCCAGGATGGCCGCTCGCAACACAAAAACAAGGAAATTGCCATGAACCAGCTGTACCAGCGCATCATGGACGCACAAAAGTCAGCTAAGGCTTCCGAGCTGGAAGCCCAGCGGCGAAGTCTCGTGGGCAGCGGCGATCGGTCTGAAAAAATCCGAACCTACAACTATCCGCAAAACAGGGTGACCGACCATCGCATCAACCTGACTGTCCACAACCTCGATCAGGTTATGGAGGGCAACCTTAAGACCATCATCGAAGCACTTCAGGTAGCTGAAAATGCAACCAAAATGGAAGCGGGCCAGCTCGTTGAATAATCTTGCCCGCTGATTGTTAAATAGCCTTCGCGGCAAAAGAGGTGAAATAAGATATATTCCTTCGGGTCAAGCTAGATAATCATGGCTACTCCACGATCTGTGGCTTTCCATACCTTGGGCTGTAAGCTCAATTTCTCCGAAACCTCATCGATCGGGCGACTGTTTGATGAGGCTGGCTATGCTGCCGTCGGATTTGACCAGCCGGCAGACGTATTTGTCGTCAATACATGCTCTGTCACGGATTTTGCTGACCGCAAATGCAGAAATATTGTCAGAAAGGCCCTGAAAACAAATCCACAGGCGCTGGTGGTGGTGGTAGGTTGTTATGCGCAGCTGAAACCCGATGAAATTGCCGGCATCCCCGGTGTTGATTTGGTATTGGGCGCTGCTGAAAAATTCCGCATTCTCGATTATATTGACAACCTAAGCAAGGGGTCAGGTAAAGGTCTCGTACAGGCTGGCGCCGTTTCGGAAGCTCGCGAATTTGTGGATGCTTTTAGTTTTGGCGACCGAACGCGCTCTTTCCTCAAAGTGCAGGATGGATGTGACTATAAATGCTCTTTTTGTACCATTCCGCAGGCACGTGGCCGCAGTCGCAGTGATACCATCGACAATGTCGTGGCCAATGCACAGCAACTGGCAGCCCGGGGCGTAAAGGAGATCGTACTGACGGGCGTCAACATCGGCGATTTTGGCAATGGAACGGAGGTCATCGAGGGTAGCAGGCCCCAAAAGGAGGCACTCTTCATTGATCTGATTCGCGAACTGGACAAAGTAGAAGGGGTAGAGCGCTTTCGCATCTCCAGCATCGAACCAAACCTGTGCACCGATGAAGTCATCCGCTTCGTAGCGGCATCCAACAGGTTTGCGCCTCATTTTCACATGCCTTTGCAATCTGGCAACAACAAGCAGTTGATCCAAATGCGCAGACGCTATCGGCGGGAGTTGTATGCGGAGCGGGTAGCTATGATCAAGCAACTGATGCCGCATGCCTGCATCGGCGTGGATGTTATCGTGGGCTTCCCCGGAGAAAGTGATGAGGATTTTCTGGAAAGTTATCGCTTCATCCATTCATTGGATATCAGCTATCTGCACGTTTTTACCTATAGCGAAAGAGCCAATACGCCTGCTGCCGAGATGGCGGACGCAGTGCCCATGCACGAGCGCCGCCGCCGCAATGACATGCTAACCATTTTGGGGGAGAAGAAGCGGCGCTTTTTTTACGAACAGCACCTGGGTGACGTTCGCAAGGTTCTTTTTGAACAAGGTAAACAGCCCGGAAAAATCAGTGGTTTTACCGACAACTACATCAAGATAGAGGCATCTCTTGGGGAGGAGTGGATTAACCATACCCAGCCGGTCAGATTGCAACAACTACTGTCAGAAACTGTGGCTGCCGAGCTGGTGCTCGCCTGATAGACAGCCTTAGGATCGTAAAAAGTGTGCCTATGCGTAATTTCACCTCCTTGCCGCAGGCAGGTGTAGTCGATGCCTCCTGCCTGAATGCTTACCTGGCGGGAGAGCGCTCCTTCGTTGCCGGCCTCAGACCCGATATCGCTGTGGGTCTGCCCGCAGAGCAGGTATTGGCCATTCTGCAGCAGCGATTTGGCCATGAAAAAGTGCTGCAGGCGCTGGATCCGGCAGTAACCATTGCCAGCCCGGTGGCCCACGAGCAGGATGGGCGCTGGATACGGCATGTACACATGGTTGGCATCAACGTTCGTACCATTGGCAGTTTCTGGCGGGTAGTACACTACGCCCTGACGCTGCCCGACAGCCAGTCCGGTATTCATTTGCTTCCCATCTGGGAACCCGGCGTTGTTGCAAGCTTGTACGGGATGGCTTCCTGGAATATCAATCCGGCCTTTGGTGATGCCGATCTTGCGCAAGTTTGCCCATGGTTGCAGACGGTGGAAGACCAGCTCAGGGTAGTGGTCAACATCCTGCATCTGCTCGGTAAAACGGTGGGCATGGATGTCATACCGCATACCGATCGCTATGCCGAGATCGTCCTGGCCAATCCTGCCTACTTTGAATGGCTGCAGCGGAGCGATGAAACCATTTTGTCGCACAGGCCCGACCTTCATCTGGCCGTAAAGCAGCTCATCCGCCGATGGTTGCTGCGAGTGGGCCCTGCTGTGGCAGATTCAGGATTTTCAGTCATAGAGGATGATATCTTTGCCGCAACGGTAGGAGAGGAAGCTCGGCTCAGGTTGCTTTTTGGTCCTGTGCAGGATCGTACCGGCCGCAATGACCGGCGTGCAGACTTGGTAGACTGGCTGTATGCGCATGGTATGGAACCCGTCCCGGCTACCATGGGGCCTCCTTACAGAGGGCTGGAGGTAGATCCCGATCCGGCCGCCAAATCTGTAGATAGTGCAGGCCGCGTATGGCGGGACTACCGCATCAGCCAACCGACGGATATGTCGCGGGTTTTTGGCCCGCTCAGCAGGTATAAATTTTTTGAGACTGTTGATGACCCTGCCTGGTCCATCAACTTTGACCAGCCTTTGCCGGCTGTTTGGAAGTATTTTTGTGACCACTACGCCGACCTTCAGACGCGCTATGGTTTCGATTTCATGCGCGGAGATATGTCGCATGTACAAATGCGCCCAGGCGGTGTGCCCATCGAGGCTGATACATACTATGATCCGCACAGGGCTGTCAAAAGGCACATTATCCGGCAGGCTCCTTATTTCGCTTATTTCGCCGAATCATTTCTGGCAGGACCTGATTATATGGCCTTTGGCGATGAGCTGGATCACCTTGAGCTCAGCGAGGCGGAGGTTACCTTGGGAGATTTACAGAGTATGCCGGTAGGCGGAGAGATGTTCATGCCCCATTTCCGGCGCTATCTCGATATTCTGCAGAGCAGGCGGGTTGCTCCTGCATTTACGATCATCACCGGTGACAAAGACGACCCTCGTTTTGATAAGTTTTACCTCCACGGCAATGAGGCGCGCTATTTCATGGCTATCTTCCTCATCGATATGCCGGCTTACATGAGCCTGGGATTCGAGCTCAGAGACCTGCATCCTGTTCCCTTTGACAATGAATACTATACCAAACTGTACGTATTCCAAATAGCCGACGGGCCCAAAGCGACCCGGGGGCCTTATCGCTGGGGAAACAACCAGCTGTTGTTTGAGCGTGTGAATCGGCTGCGGCTGCTCGCCGAGGATATCCTGCCGCTTATCGGAATGTCGGCCACGTGCTGGCTGCTACCACCTGATCCTACAGCTGCCCACAGCCTGATTGCCTGGACGCAGGTACACCAACCACGCTTCGTTTTCGTGGTCAATGTACATGCTGAAAAAGCACAAAGCAACGGCAAGCTGCCAATGCCGGCTGACGGACGTCTGCCGGCGCTGGAGGTCATTTTTTCCACCCACGCAGAAACGCCCTTACAGGCCCTGCGCAGCAATGGCCTGCACTTCCAGCTGCCAGAGGTGGCAGCTGGTGAGGGCTTGGTTTTGCGGGTAAAATAAAAAAGCAGCCACTTGTGGCTGCTTTTTTTATTTTACCCTAAACCTATAACTACCAGTCGCCGCCGGCGCCGCCGCCGCCAAAATCGCCGCCGCCAAAGCCGCCAAAATCGCCACCGCTGAAACCACCCCAGCCATCACCCCCGCTGCTGCTACCGCCCCAGCCACTACCGCCGCTGCCAAAGCCGCCGCCGGGAAAAAACCACCAACCGCCGGCATGGCGGTGCGTATACGGCCCCCGGTTGCTGTAGCCCCGGTCACCGCCCCCTCTGTTGCCCCTACTGATGATGATGATAATCAGAATGACAATCAGTACAATCAGCCAGCCCGGAAGCTCACCCCCCCGACTACCATCCTCAGGCGAAGCCGTAAATTCCCCCTTAGCCCGCTGCATAATCTCGGTCGTCGCAGCATCAATGCCTTCATAATACTGCCCTTTCCGAAAGGCAGGCGCAATGGTCTCGCTTATGATGCGTTTGGCGATGGCATCGGGCAGAAAACCCTCTGCACCGTAGCCTGTCTGAATCCGGATTTTCCGATCTTCGGAAGCTACGTAGATAAGTACACCATTGTCTTTTTCTTCGTTGCCTCCTATACCCCATTCCTGAGCCAGCCGCACACTGTAATCAAAAGGGTCGTCACCTTCGAGAGACTTTTCGATCACCACCACGATTTGTGTTGAAGTCTCTTTAGCATAGGCTTCCAGCTTATCTCCGAGCGCCACCGTCTGCTCCCGCGTAAATAACCCGGCATAATCATTGACAAGGAATCCCGAAGGTTTGGGAATCTCCTTTTGCGCTGACAGCCAGAAGGGCAGCAGCATGGCCCAGAGCAGCAACAGCCGATGGACGCCGCGCCGGAAGGATATTGCAATATTCATTGATGGTTGTATCATCTGCACAGATTGGATGCCGGCAAAACGGCGGAGTGATTATCAGCTGCCGTAGGACAAGTCGTCTGAAAGTTCGTTGGCATCGTCTGTTTGGTAGGGGAAAAAAGCCTTCAGCTTTTCTCCTACCTGCCGGATAGCGGCAATCAGCCCGTCGGCATACGCCTCCCGGGCAAAAAAGGAGCGCATAAGCTCTTTTTCTTCCTGCCAGAAATCACTTCCTACTTTGGTGTGGATGCCCTCATCACCAAGGATAGCAAAGCTTTTCTGGGCAGGCGCCAGCAAGATCAGCACGCCATTGCGGGCGGCTGTCTTGTGCATCTCCAGCTCTTTGAATACCCGCAGCGCCTCCGCCAGCGGAGGCTGCTGCAGGTTGTTTTCTACATGGATTCTTATCTCCCCGGAAGTGTTTTCCTCCGCCTCGCGAATCGCCTTCACGATCCGGACTTCCTCCTCTTCAGTAAACCATTTGATCGTTGAAGCCATAGTTAGAAAGCAACTTTGGGGGCGTTCTGCGATCCTTCCTGTGCTTCAAACTGCGCCTTTTGGCTAAAACCAAACATGGAGGCATACAGGCTTGCCGGAAAACGGCGGATAGCCTTGTTGTAGCTCGTAGTCTGGTCATTATACCTGTTTCGCTCCACACGGATTCTGTTTTCGATTCCTTCGAGCTGCGCCTGCAACTCCCGGAAGCTGGCGCTGGCCTGCAGGGTCGGATAACTTTCCACACTCATGAGCAGGCGGCCGATAGATTGTCCCAGCTGGTTTTGCGCTGCCTGAAATTCAGCCATCCTTTCAGGTGTGAGGTTGGCAGGGTCAATTTGTATGGAAGTCGCTTTAGCGCGGGCACTCGTCACTGCCTCCAGCGTACCTCTCTCAAAATCAGCCGCACCCTTGACGGTGGCTACCAGGTTGGGTACCAGGTCGGCACGCTGCTGATAGGCACTTTGTACTTTACTCCAGGCATTTTCGACATCCTCTTCCATGTTGACAAAATTATTGTAGCTGTTGCAGCCACCCATTAGCAACAAGAGAATCATGCCGGCAATTACACCAATAACAACGAGAGATCTCATTGAATGATAAGTTATGTGATTGAATGTTCTTACATCAACAAACATCCGGGCACACAGCACCCAAATGCACATTAATCAACACAAAAGCGGGCTACTTGGTTTCTTCCGATCCGGTAAAGGCTTGCAGTAGCGCTCGCACCAGCCCCGGAATGGCCCGTTTGCCGGTTCTTATAGCTTCTTCTGCCTCCGGCAGTTGTTTTTGCACCTTTGGATGCTGGTAAAAACTTCGCATCAGCTGCTCTCGCAGGCCGTCATGCAGCCAGTCTACCGCCTGTGCTTTGCGTTGTTCCTCAAAGTAGCCATTTTTGCGGGTGAGTGTGCAATATTTTTCGACCGTCGTCCAGATTTCTTCGATGCCGAGTCCCTTGACTGCGGAGCAGGTGAGTACTTCAGGTATCCATTGGCTTGGTTTGGGTGGGAAAAGGTGCAGGGCTTGCTGGTAGGCGGCACGCGCCCGCCGCGCAGCAGGCAGGGCTTCTCCATCCGCCTTGTTGACAGCCAGCAGATCCGCCA
>JAUMBM010000110.1:0-3210 GCA_032115735.1 Saprospiraceae bacterium | reverse complement strand
AGCAGTACAGCATTGAGGCCACCAAACTCATTGGTGTTTTCAAAGCCTGCTACGCCAATAAATATGGCGCCCAATACCATAGTACCGACTATAGAGCCTACATAGGACTCGAAAAGGTCTGCGCCCATACCTGCTACATCGCCTACGTTATCACCCACATTGTCGGCAATGGTTGCCGGGTTGAGTGGGTGGTCTTCAGGGATACCGGCTTCAACTTTACCTACCAGGTCGGCGCCCACGTCGGCTGCCTTGGTGTAAATACCTCCGCCAACACGGGCAAAAAGAGCAATAGAGGAAGCACCGAAGGAGAAGCCCGTGATAACGGTAATCACCTTGTTGATATCCCATGCCATGCTGGAGTACACAACAAACAGCGACCCCAATCCCAGCAGGCCGAGACCGACAACACCCATACCCATGACGGAACCCCCGGCGAAGGCAATTTCCAGTGCTTTACCCAAGCTGGTACGGGCGGCATTGGTGGTGCGCACATTTGCCTTGGTGGCAATCTGCATACCAAAGAAACCCGCAAGTGCCGAACATACAGCACCTGCTACAAAAGAGACAGCAACCATCCAGGAAGACGTCTCTGCGTTGGCCGTTACAGCCAGCAGCACCGCGACAGCCACCACGAAGATGGACAGTACGCGATACTCTGCTTTCAGAAATGCCATTGCGCCATCGGCAATGCTCTTGGCAATACCTGCCATGCGCTCAGTGCCTACTTCCTGCTTGCTCACCCAGGCTGAGCGCCAGAACATATACAGCAACGCCAGCGCTCCAAAAACTGGAATAGAGTACGTAATTGTTTGACCCATGATTAATTAGTTTGCATTTTGGCTTTAGCTTCAGCAAAAGAAGCCATTGGCCGCTTTACGAATAATATTGATAGTCTTTAGCTGTCCTGACGGATGGCGTCGATGGAATCATACGCACACCTGCAGGCAGGCGAAATTGTCATTTTTTTCAAATGCGTCAAAGTTAAATCAAATTACTTGATACGCCAACAACCTTTGTTTTTTGATTCAGTTGGTGAGCTCGCGTTTTGTTTGGAGCTTGCCAACAGAAGGTGCATCAAATATGCTATGCCGGGCTATTCTCCGAACCAGATGGTTTTATCTGCCAGCGGTTTTCTTTCGCCTGCGGCGGGGGGCAGGTCGTACTTGCCTATGTAAAAAAATCCCAGACACCGCTGCCCTGGTTCCAGCGCCAGCAGGGTCGCTGCGTCCTGAGCCGCCGGCGGGGTGCTCCAGTAACTTCCCAACCCGTGCGCGGTACAGCTCAGCCACATGTTTTGAACAGCACAGGCAACGGCGGCTATCTCTTCCCATTCGGGCACCCGTTCTTCGGGATCGCGCTGCAGGCAGATGGCTATGATGGTATCGGAGCGCAGGGGGTTGACCTGCATTTTTTTGTAGCGGACCTCCGAAAAATCGGCGGTCGGGGTGTGGGACTTGTACCATTCTGCCAAAAAATCGGCCAGCAGGCTGCGGGCCTGACCGCGAAATACCCGAAAGCGCCAGGGTTCCGTACGCCGATGCGTGGGGGCCCAATTAGCATTCTCCAGTATTTCTTCGATGATATGTTTTTCAATGGGTTCGTCCGTATAGACGGGGGGGAAAATGGAGCGGCGTTGGCGTATGAGTGCCGATACGGATGCAGGAAGTGGTAATTTTTCAGCCATGGTTTTATTTTTTGGCAGGTAAAGGTAGTGTATTTGTCAGGGATTGTATTGCGTCTATTCCACACCGATGAGGGATCTGCAACGAATCTTTCTGTCTCCTCACAGCACCCTGCAGGCCGCGTCAAAAATGCGCAATCATGTGATAAAACACTCCGTTTTGCCTTCGGCAGCAACACACCGTCGAGCGTCCGCCCGCACTGCCTGAAGCTAAAACACTTTTTTTGCCTTCGGCAGCAATGCCCGAAGATGTCAAAGAGGGTGCGGGAAAAGAAATCAGCTTACCTTTGGTGTCGTGAATACCGGATTTTTATACGCAACAATCAGGAAATGCAATCAACGGGACTGGCAGCTATGTACAGGCAGCGGGCTTCGGTTTTTGGGCAGCAGGCGCTTGCCGCCCGCAGTCGTTACGACCGGCTTAGTTGGCTTCGGTTAGTGGTGTTCTTAGTGGGGGTAGCCATTTTTTTATTGCTCGCGGGCTATAAGGGATGGGTAGCTGCGGCCTTTGCGGCAGGTTTTCTGTATGGATTTTATCGCTTTGTAAGTTGGCACCAGCGCCTGCTGCGGCAGGCAGCACATTGGCAGGCGCTCGAAAAATTGAATGGACAGGAGGCGCTTGCGGTGGAAGGACAGTGGTCTTCCTATGCAGACGGTGCCGAATACGGAGACTCCCGGCATCCTTATGCTGCGGATCTGGATATCTTTGGCCCCTACTCGCTTTTTCAATACCTCAACAGGACGGTGACCAAGGGGGGTAGCCGTACGCTGGCCGACTGGCTGGCAGGGCCGGCCGAAGTGGATGAAATAGCAGCGCGGCAGGCTGCTGCTGCGGAGCTGGCAGCGGCCCTGGAATGGCGGCAGCAGCTGCAGGCGTTGGGGGAAGGGCTGCAGGAGCCCTCCGGGCGTGCAGCAATACTGGGCGACTGGCTGGCTTCGCCGGCAGTAGCAGCGGGCAATCCCCGGCTGGGGATCGTTCGTTGGCTGGCGCCTTTGTGGTTTGTCGGGCTCATGCTGGCCTGGGTGTTTTGGATCAACTGGCCGGCGGTCGTGCTGCTGCTGGCGCCTGTTGCCTGGCTTTTATGGACAAAACGCGGGGATGTTGACAGGCTGCAGCAACAGACGGAGAAAGCGGCGGGCATACTGGCTGGTTATGCGCAGATTATTAAGCTGCTTGAGGAAAGTACCTTTGAGCACCCCCGCCTTCAACAGTTGCAGCAAACTTTGGCGGAAGGGGAAGGCGGCAATGCTTCTGCCGCCTTGGAAAAGCTGGCTTATTACCTGGGGCAGCTGGATGTGCGAAATAATATTTTTGCGGTTGTCCTGCAAGTGTCGGTGGTGTGGGATCTGCAGTGGGCGTGGCAGATTGACCGCTGGAAGCTGCGGCATGGTGACCGCCTGTCGGGCTGGTTTGCCTCCATGGCGCAATTTGAAGCCCTGGCCAGTCTGGCCAATCTGCGCTACAATCAGCCTGACTGGGTATATCCGCAGCTGGCAGGGGATGCTCGACTGGAGGCGGAGGCATTGGG
>JAUMBM010000109.1:0-22919 GCA_032115735.1 Saprospiraceae bacterium | reverse complement strand
TACTGCAACAAATTGAGCCAGTAATCGTAGCGGTAAATATGCGCCAGCTCATGCGCCAGTATGGCTTCCGTCTGGGCAGGACTCAACTGGTTGATCAGGCCCACGGGAAATAATATCAGCGGCTTGAGCTGGCCGACTACCATCGGTACGGAGATATGTGCCGACGCCATTAGCCGCACAGGCTTTTGTAAACGCAACTTACCCGCCAGCGACTGCAGCACGGCCTGCCCCGCCTCCAACGGTTGTGCTTCCGCCCGCAATCGTCGAATAAATGCCAGCCCTAATAACAGCCGGATGGCAAAAAAACTCATACCTGCCAGCCAAAGTGCCACAATCCAGGTCGTATGACCATCAATCCAGCCAACGATCAGTTCATGCCAGGCCGGCTCTACAGCCTGCGAAGCCGCCGGCATAGCAGCATACCCTCCCTTTGTCCAGCCGGCGGATACAGCTGTCGCTACTTTGGGTGTGTACAGGTACGCCCAGGTAAGCAGGCTGACCACCCACTGCAGTAACAGCGCTGCATAGGCCAATCCATAGCGAAGACGGGCGTCGCGCTGCCTAAACTGGTGTAAACCTATCCACAACAGCAGTCCGATAATACTCGCCTGCCACCACGAGTGAATCACCATCCAGCCCATTGCATACATGCCTGAAGAATAATCCATTAGTAGCATAGCCCCTTATTTTTCATAATCAGCAGAACGATCTCCTTCCTGCTCTATCCGGTCTATCAGTTGCCGGATAGCCTCCAGCTCCTGCGCATCTGTCTGGTGATGCCCCAAAAGCTCCAGCACAAGCTGAGAAGCAGAACCCCGGAAGGCCGTGTCCACAAATCGCTGCAGCAGCCCCTGCCGGATGGCCGACTCCTCTACCAAGGCACGGTAGACATGTGTGCGCTGGGACTCGTCCCGCACCAACAGCCCTTTCTCCAGCATGATCTGCATGAGCTTAAGCGTGGTCGTGTAGCCAACTTCTTTCTGCCGGTCACCATTCAGCTTTTCGTGCACCAGCCGCACTGTACAGGGTCCCTCCGACCAAAGTACTTGCAGTATTTCCAATTCCGATTCTGTAGGTCTTATCATACTGTCCGTATTATCACATATTCTACATACGAATCATTTCGTACACACAAATGTATACGAAAGCTATCGTACTTGCAAATTTATTTACGAATTTTTTCGTAGAAAAAAACAGAGGGAGCACAGCCGGCCGGCTGTGCTCCCTCTGTGAGCAAAACAGTGGTTGGCGGCTAGTGCCGCCAACCACTGTTTTGCTTATGCCTGCGGAGTATGCAGACTAAGCATCTACCTTGGCATACTTGGCATTGGCTTCGATAAACGCACGGCGTGGCGGCACCTCATCGCCCATCAGCATAGCGAAAACGCGATCAGCTTCCCGGGCATCTTCGATAGTCACCTGCTGCAGATTGCGCATACCAGGGTCCATCGTCGTCTCCCAGAGCTGCTCAGCATTCATTTCGCCAAGTCCCTTATAGCGCTGAATCTTGATATTGCTGTCGTTTTCATGCCCCCCAAATTGGCCAATAGCCTGCAGCCGTTCCTCTTCATTCCAGGCATAGACGGCATTTTTGCCTTTTCTCACCAGATAGAGCGGCGGTTGCGCGATATAGATATACCCCTGCTCAACCAATTCGCGCATATAGCGGAAGAAGAAAGTGAGTATGAGTGTAGTAATATGGCTACCATCGACATCGGCATCGCACATAATGATGACCTTGTGGTAGCGGAGTTTTTCGATATTCAAAACCCGTTCGCCATCACGCCCCTCTTCGATGCGCACCCCGAGTGCGGTAAAAAGGTTTTTGATCTCCTCATTCTCGTAGATTTTGTGCTCCATGGCCTTTTCTACATTGAGGATTTTTCCGCGCAGCGGCAGGATTGCCTGAAAATTGCGATCGCGCCCTTGTTTGGCCGTACCACCGGCCGAGTCCCCTTCCACGAGAAATATTTCGGCCTCTCCGGGATCCCGTGAGCTGCAATCGGCCAGCTTGCCGGGCAGCCCCCCGCCGGTGAGTACGTTTTTGCGCTGCACCATCTCCCGCGCCTTACGCGCAGCATGGCGTGCCGTGGCTGCCAGAATAACCTTATCGACGATACGGCGAGCCTCATTGGGGTTTTCTTCCAGAAAAACCATGAGTGCATCGCCAACCGAGCGGGAGACGATTCCCGTTACTTCAGAGTTGCCAAGCTCGCCTTTGGTCTGTCCTTTAAACTGTGGCTCCGGTACCTTAACCGATACCACGGCTGTGAGACCTTCCCGAAAATCTTCCCCGGAGACCTTGAATTTCAGCTTTTTAAACATCCCGCTGTCCTCGCCGTATTTGCTGAATACACGGGTCAGTGCGCGGCGGAATCCGGCAACGTGCGTACCCCCTTCACGGGTATTGATGTTATTGACGAAAGAGTAAATGTTTTCGGAAAAAGAGGTATTATACTGTATGGCCACTTCCACTTCTACATTCTCTTCTTCCCCTTTTACCCAGATAGGCTTCTCGATGAGCTTGGTCTTACCTTCATCAAGATAGAGTACAAACTCGCGCAGCCCGCCTTCAGAATGAAAATCCTCCCGTCGCGCCTGTTGCTTATCATCCAGTTCGCGCTCATCCGTAAGGCTCAGCCGCAGTCCGGCATTAAGGTAGGCCATCTCCCGCAGGCGGGCTGCCAGCACCTCGTACTTGAACTCGGTAGTTTCGAAAATCGTGTCATCAGGCCTGAAGGTAACGGTTGTACCCGTGCGATCAGACTGGCCAATGACTTTGACCTCACCCAACGGTTTGCCAATGCTGTACTCCTGTTCGAAAATCTTCCCTTCGCGATGTACCTCCACGCGCACGTAAATCGACAGTGCGTTGACGCAGGAGATCCCCACCCCGTGCAGACCGCCCGACACCTTATAGGTATCTTTGTCAAATTTACCCCCAGCGTGCAGTACCGTCATGACCACTTCCAGCGCTGATTTGTTCAGCTTTTCGTGCATACCCGTAGGGATACCACGACCATTATCGGTGACGGTGACGGAGTTATCTGCATGAATTACGAGATCTATATCCGTACAATAACCTGCCAGGTGTTCGTCGATGGAGTTATCAACGACCTCCCATACCAAGTGATGAAGCCCCTTGGTATCCGTACTTCCGATATACATACCCGGCCGCTTGCGCACGGCTTCGAGCCCTTCGAGTGCCGTAATATTACTGGCATTGTAGTCAGATGGGTTGGGTCGAATGTCCTCTCCTTGTTTCATATCATTCATGAAGTAAAATTAGCGAAAAATAATGAAAGCAGCCTTTCTGCTGTTTTTCCACCGCCGGATGTAACAACATCAATCAAAGTCCGGCTGGTTATCGATACGTCGCTCAAACGCGGCATCGTTGTTGAGCGCCCCTCTGTACACATTGCAGTCCAGCTCGATACCCAGATCGCCGGGTGGTTTATAGAACGCAGCCGTCTTGTCCCAGTTCATCTTGGGATCCTTCTGCAGGCGCTCGATGAAAGACAGGAAGAAGGGTCTTGCCATCCGGGATCCCTGCCCATAGGTCAAGTCCCTGAAAGCAATCCAGCGCTTGTCGCCCCCGACCCAGGTACCCACCACGAGCTTGGGCGTAATCCCCATAAACCAACCATCTGCATAGTCGTTGGTGGTTCCTGTCTTACCCCCTACCGGCCCCAGCACATTCCCGCGGTTGGTCAGCGCTTTCTCCAGCATAGTTACCATGGTATAGTTGTAGGCAGGACTGAGCGCCAGATTTTCTTCCGGTATGGATTCGTAGATAATATTGCCAAAGCGATCTTCCACCCGTATCAACAGCATTGGTTTGGTGTAGATGCCGTTGTTGATAAACGTTGCGTAAGCCCCCGTCATCTCTTCAACTGACAGATCTACTGAGCCGAGACAGATAGAAGGCGATGACGGCAGTACAGACTTATCAATCCCCATCTGTGCAGCCAGTGTACGCACGGGCTCCGGGCTGCCGAGTTGCTTCATCAGGTAAGCGGAAACCGTATTGACCGATTTGTTGAGTGCCTCAAAAAGCGTGTAAGCGTTGCCCGTATAATCGCCGTCTGCATTGCGGGGCGTCCAGGATTTGATCAGTCCAAATTCTCCTTCACCCGGACCGATGGTGACGGGACGGTCGACTACTTCAAAGCAGGGACTCAGGCCCTGCATGGCAATAGCGGTCGCGTAGACAAAAGGCTTGAAAGTAGATCCCACCTGCCGGCGAGTCTCCCGATTAACGTGGTCGTACTGAAACCATTCGTGGTTGATGCCACCCACCCATACTTTCACCTCTCCGGAAGAAGGCTCAACCGCCATAATACCCGTCTGCAGGAACATGCTGAGGTACTTCAGGGAGTCGCGCGGACTCATGACCGTATCCACATAATGCCTGTCATTGTAAGCAAAAATCCGCATAGGTACAGGCTTGTTGAAGCTATTTTTGACAGCCGCCTGTAACGCTGACCATTGCTGCTCGAGTGTCGGCAACCTGTCACTCTGCAGTACCCGGCGGTAGCGGTCCGCAAGCTCATCCGATATCAGTTTAGCCTTGATGAGCTTATCAAGATGGCCGGGATTTTGTTTTTCGCGCAGTATACGCTCGATCTCTCTGTCATCTTCGTGGAAACGGACACCCGTTTCGGCCTCGAGGATCGAGATAATCTCTGCCAGATAGTCCACCCGAAGCTTCTGGTAGCGTTCTGATGACCGCAGATACAGCATAAACTCCAGTTCGCGTCGCTCTACCGGCACCTTGGTGGTAGACGAAGCATTGTCATAGGTCCAGGGGTCCCGGCCCTTCCAGTGTGTGAAGAACACGCGCTGAAGCTGTGCCATGTGCTTCTCCATCTCCTCCTCCGCTATACGCTGCATGTCCGCATTGATGCTGGTATAAATGCGCAAGCCATCGCGGTAGAGGTCGTACATAGTACCGTCCGGTTTTCTGTACTCCGGCTGGCTGAGCAACTGCCGCAGCTGCTTGGCCAGTTCCATACGCATATAGGGTGCCAGCCCGTCTGTGTGCGTCTGCCGGGTAAATTGCAGCCCCAGCGGCTTGCGAACCAAGCGGCGGTAGGCTGCCTCGGTGATATACTTACTGACAACCATCTGTTTCAGCACCACTGAGCGACGTTGCAGCACCCTGTCAGGACGGCGAAGCGGGTCGTATAAGGATGCATTTTTCAGCATACCCACCAACGTAGCCGCATCCTGTATCGCCAAATCTTTGGGATGTGTATTGAAATAAATCTCACTCGCAGCCCGTATGCCCTGCGCCCCGTTGATGAAATCGTAGCGATTGAGGTAGAGCGCAATAATCTCCTCCTTGGTATACCTGCGCTCCAGTTGCACCGCGATAATCCACTCCTTGAGCTTCTGTATGATGCGCTCAGCAATATTGTCCGAAACCTGCACCGTGAATAGCTGCTTGGCCAGCTGCTGGGTAATCGTACTGCCGCCACCCCGGTTTCCCATAAATACAATAGCGCGTACAGCACTTACAAAATCAATGCCGGAATGATGCCTGAAGCGCTTGTCTTCAGTAGCAATCAGGGCATTGACGAGGTGAGGGGACAAGTCCTTATACTCCACCGGCACCCTGTTTTCTGTGTAGTACTTGCCCAGTACCGTACCATCATCGCTAAGAACCTGTGATGCCTGGTTGCTGCGGGGATTTTCCAACTCCGCTACCGAGGGCAGCCGGGTGAATGACAATATGATAAATACCAGCAACACCAGCATGACTCCTGCCAGCAACATTCGCCACATCAACAACACAACAGCCTTGTAGTGAGGATGATCTGTGCTGTTAAGCAGCCGATTGAACAGTTTGCGCATATAGTATAATTTCCTCTCTCTGCTCGTGGACGGGCAGGCTCGCCCCAGAGAATACTTATATTTTCAGACAGCGAAGATACGATTTTTTACGCACATTGGGTGGTTGTCTTCAAACACTTTTTGGTGGCCCGGGCCACCAAAAAGTGTTTGACCAATTGCATCAGTTTTTTGCTTTTGCTAAAAAAACAGACACAAATTCACCCCATACTGACCCCCATTAAAAAGGCGGAAAATTTTGCCCCCTGGCGGTCTGCAATCACTACCTTTGTTGGCAGCACACTTCCTGC
The DNA here is from genome assembly GCA_032115735.1 of Saprospiraceae bacterium. Classification (GTDB taxonomy): domain Bacteria; phylum Bacteroidota; class Bacteroidia; order Chitinophagales; family Saprospiraceae; genus JAUMBM01. The sequence continues at coordinate 16,776 of JAUMBM010000109.1, read as the reverse complement.
AAATAAAATCAATACATTTCATGGCAATTATTGGACTGGAGGGGGTTCGTCTACGAGGCCCCCATGGCTACTACCCGGAAGAACAACTACTCGGCACAGATTTTGTCATCGATCTGTCTGTATCCACACCCGTTTTGCATGCTGGTCAGGAGGACGATCTGCAGCAGACGGTCAACTACGAAACACTCTACCGCTTGCTGAAGATTGAGATGAAAGAACCCGCGCAGCTGATTGAGACACTCGCTCTTCGAATTCTTTACCGGGTCAAAGAACAATTTCCTGAGATCGAGGGAGCAGAAATACGGCTCAAAAAGTGCAATCCGCCCATGGGTGGTACGATCGACGCAGCCTTCATACAGCTTCGCATTGGCCAGATGCATGCAGGTCCCAGGAGCGCGAAAGAAGAAGAGGAGAAAATAAAAAAGTCTGGCAACCAACGCTGGTGGCCAGACTTCGAGTGATTCGGCTGGGATTCGAACCCAGGACCCATACATTAAAAGTGTATTGCTCTACCGACTGAGCTACCGAATCAATACCCTTTTTCAAAGGCGATGCAAAGATATTGCTTTCTGCGGTTTCTGCAAAAAATTAAGGTTGTTTTTTTATCAATCTTTGTACTGATCCGGGCGGAGCCCCCCCTGGCGGAGCTTGTCTAGTACGTATAAATTGGGTAAAAAAATGGATAAAGCCGTGAACAAAAAAATTTTTGCTTGTTAAAAAGACAATTACCCTGCTGATTAGCTAATTTCGCCATCTGCAAAAATTTAATTGCTGCACTATGGAATTGCTGGCCGATTACTTTTCCAATATCCCCTCTGCACATCGCTCTGCCATCCTCATTGGTGGGCTTACCTTCTTTATGCTGCTGGAAACGGCAGCACCCATGTTTCAGTGGGACTATCGCCGGTGGCGGCACCTGGGTACCAATATGGTGTTTACGCTGACGACCGTACTTGTCAACTTTGTTATGGCGGGTATCCTGCTCTTCAGCAGCGATTTTGTGGCCAGCCGGCAGGTCGGCGTGCTGCAGTGGCTGCCTTCACTGCCCTTGTGGCTGGAGATAGTGCTGGGCTTACTGCTGCTCGATCTCGTGGGTGCCTGGTTTGTACACTGGGTGCAACACAAAGTGCGCTGGATGTGGCGTTTCCACCTCATCCACCACACAGATACCCATGTTGATGCCAGCTCAGCCAACCGACACCATCCGGGCGAAAGTGTTGTCCGTTTTGTGTTTACGACGCTGGCGGTCATCGTAAGTGGTGCTCCTATTTATACGGTTATGCTGTACCAGTCAATGTCGGCAGCTATGTCGCAGTTCAACCACGCCAACATCCACATGCCTGCCTGGCTCAACCGCAGCCTCGGCTGGCTGCTGGTGACCCCTGCTATGCACCGTGTGCATCACCATTACCGTCTTCCTTACACAGACAGCAATTACGGTAATATTTTCTCCCTATGGGACAGGCTTTTTGGTACCTACCGTCTGCTCGACAACGACAAAATCACCTTTGGCGTGGATACTCACATGGATCCGGCTGAGAATGACCGGCTTGGCAACCTCATGTCCATACCTTTCCAGCCTTACCGCCCCGCCAGTACACCGGAATCCGGAGAGGGTTAGCCCCCAAGGCTGGGCGAAACTACAGGCACTGCTGCACCTTGCCGTGCAACCGTCAGGGCAAAGGGTAGATTACAATACGGATAAAGGAAGGCTGCTGCCTCTGTCATTGGGTTCAGCCTAACTCGACACCGCTGATGAGCAGCTCGTCTCCCTGAACCACCGCATTGCTGGGGCGGCCGCACTGCCTGCAGACAAACTTGTACTGTTGCACCTCTGTACGCAGGTCGCAGTCCGGGCAGTGAATGATTACAGGCAAAGTGGTGATGTGAAGCTTAGCGGCTGACAGTTGAGGCAACTCGGTAGCGATCACGGCCTCGAAAGCATTTTGCATCAACTGGGGCTCAATGTTGGAAAGAACCCCTGCTGTCAGGTTGATGCGGCGAATGCTGTTGATCTCCGCTTCCGTAAACTCGCTCCGCAGCGTATTGAAGATATTTCTGACCAATGATATTTCGTGCATAAATCGTCCTTGATTACAAGTTTTCTTTGCGTTTCCGCCGGATGGTTTCCCGGATGCGGATGGCGCTCTCATAATCCTCCTTCCTGAGCACCTTTTGCAATAATTCTTCGAGTTCCTCCAGGGTGTAATCGGAAAAAGAGGTTCTGTTGCTCTCTTTTACATAAATCTCATTGAGGTAACTGCTGTCGTTCAGTAGTTGCTGGTTGGTATAAATAGGGACATTGTTTTTGACTGCCTGGGCAAGTGCATCTGAGGCACGTGCATCCATGCAAAACAAATTCCCCGCCTGGTCGGCCAGGCAGATGTCTGCAATGTAGATGTTGTCGATCAGGCTGTGGATATAAATATGCACTACACGACCCCCCAGTTTTTCTATGGTTGCGGCCAGCAGGTCGTGTGTCAGTGGCCGTTTGGTATTGAGTTTTTCGAGCACAATACCAATGTACTGAGCTTCGGCCTGCCCAATAAGAATAAGCAGTCTCTTTTTGCTGTGCTCGTCTTCCAGCGCGATGACGTAATTGTCGTCTGAAGTCTGACTCTTAGCAAGCGCTATGATCGACAGTTCCACTTTATCTTCCATGCATCAGCCTAGTTTGATGAAGCCGCACATTTCTACGACATCTGCAAAAGGTGCCACCACCTGATTCCGGTAAAGCAACTTATAGAGCGACTTTCCCTCAACCTCTATGGTATAGCCGTTTTCGACCTCCACGCGCTGGCCTTCCTCGCAGATGACAGCAATGTCCATGCCTCTGAGCACCAGCAACAGCAGCTCTTTGGGGTCAAATTGATCCAGTATCTGTTCATCCGTCATATGCGGTCTGCTAAATTAACAATTCATAGAATCGGATGCGATGATTGCCTGTATCTGCGACTGCCAACAGTCGGCTTGTTTCATCAATACAGAGCGAAAAAGGCCAGTACAGGTCATTTTCGGTACCAAAGATTGTATTGGCATTTTCGCTGCCCGTCGTAAAATTGCTTTTCCCGATGAGGTTGTCGGCCGCTTCGCCATGGGCACGGGGGTGCTGTTGGAACCACAACAGGCGGCTGTTGCCGGTGTCTGCAACCCATATACCCTGTCGGTAAAAGAAGTGGTCGTAGCACCAGCTGAGGGTGTGTGCCTGCGGGAAAAGGCCAAATTGATTTTGCCCGTTGCTTTCAAGATCCGGCTGCCCGATGATGACCGCTGCTTTCTCCTGCAGGGCATCGCGCCAGTGATTCCATAAAAGTACGCGGTAGTATTGGGTGTCTGTGATGGCCAGACGCCCCTCCTTACTGATGCTGACTGCATACGGCCAGACGGCATCTTCGCCTTCATAATCGCGCTCATCGAAAGAAGGCTTACCCAGCACATGGTCTGCCGGCTGCCCGTTTTCGACCGGCAAAGTATTGTATACCAACACCCTTCGATTGCCCGTATCTGCTACGAACAGGCTATTGTCATGTACGTATACGCCGTAAGGCCAGTAAAGTGACCGGGCCGAAGGCGTTGCACCTATACCGTGTACATTGGGCTGGCTGCCCGAAAAATCGGGCTGTCCCAGCACCACATCGGCAGCTTGCCCGTGCTGCTCCGGCATGCTGTGCCAGATGAGCACCCTGTGATTCCAGGCGTCTGCTACTACCAGCCGCTCACCATCTGACCAGATGCCGGAGGGATACATGAGCGTAGATGCGCTGACCTCGCTTCCAGCGTTGCGACCTGTATGCTGCAGCTCCTGCTGCCCCAGCACCACATCCGGCGCCGCATAAGTCTGCCCGAGCGGTATTTTTTTCCATATAAACACGCGGTTCTGCCCGGTGTCGGACACAAACAACATGCCGGCTGCAATGCATACGCCGCGGGGCGCCAGAAACGGGTTGCCGGCATCCCCCTGAAAAATATCGAGTTCGCGTGCGACAGCCGGCAGTGCAGCCGCAGCGGCTGCGCCCGGCACACCTTTTTTGAGACTAATATTGATGGCTGTCGCCGGATGCATATCCATACCTTATGCCTCCCCCTGAGCCCATTGTTCCAGGGCATTAGAAAAATGATAGTAGGCTGCGCAGGCGCCCTCGCTGCTCACCATGGGTGCCCCCAAAGGTTTCTGCGGGCTGCAGCCCTTGCCAAACTGTGGACACTCATAGGGCTTTTTAATGCCCTTGAGTACCAGTCCGGCAATACATTCGCTGTTTTCTGATACTCTTTCGATGTCGATGGCAAATTTTTTGTTGGCATCGAACTGTTCAAAGGCGGCGCGCACCTGATAACCACTCAGCGGGATATTGCCGATACCCCGCCACTCGCGATCTGATACCTCGAATACCTGCCGGATGGTGGCGATGGCATCCGGATTGCCCTCGGGCCGCACCACGCGCCCGTACTGATTTTCCAGCACGGCCTCTCCATTTTCCAACTGCCGGACCACCATGAGAATACCTTGTACGATATCGACCGGTTCGAAGCCTGTCACCACTACCGGCACTTTGTACTTGTCTACCAGCGGATAATACTCATCGATCCCCATAATTGTACACACGTGCCCCGCAGCTAAAAATCCCTGAATAGAAGCCTCTTCGTCGTCAATCACTGCCTCGATAGCCGGCGGCACCAGCACATGTGACGCCAGTATAGAGTAATTGGACAACTGTGCCCTCGCGGCGTGCAGCACTGACAGCGCGTTGGCGGGTGCCGTCGTCTCAAAGCCCACCGCAAAGAAGACCACCTCGCGGTTGGGGTTCTCTTTGGCCAGCTTTACCGCCTCCAGCGGTGAGTACAGAATCCGAATATCGGCGCCCAATGCTTTGGCTTCCAGCAGGCTCATCTGCGAACCCGGTACGCGCAGCATATCTCCGAAAGAACACAGTATCACGCCTTTTTCCAATGCCAGATGCACGGCTTTGTCGATGAGATGGAGCGGCGTCACACAGACGGGGCAGCCCGGGCCATGAATCATGTTGATCTGCGAAGGCAGCATCCTGATCAGCCCGTTTTTGACCAGGCTGTGCGTTTGGCCGCCGCAGACCTCCATGATGCTCCACGGACGGGTCGCCACCTTGTGTATTTCGTTGAGATATTTTTCTACCAGTACAGGATCCCTGTACTCTGCCATATATTTCATAGTCCCTCGGCTGTTTGCAGGCTTAAGCCACGCCCGCGGGTGGGTGTGGCTTAAGCATTTTTATCAGTAATCGCTGCCTCCCAAACTATTTCGGTCTAGCTGGCTGCTTTCGATGAGCTCATCAATCTCACCAATCTCCTCCAGGTATTTAAAGGTCAGCATGGCTTCTTCCTCGTCGACAAGGCTGATGGCTACCCCCACGTGTACCAGCACGTAATCGCCCTCTTTGGCGGCCGGCAACATCTCCAGACTTGCTTCTTTGGTAATGCCGCCAAACTGCACTTTGGCCATTTTTACCAGCCCGTCGTACTGGTATTCTATGCTCTTAATCTTTCCGGGAATCGCCAGGCACATGTTGCTTTATTTTGGTAAAAAATCAAATAACAATATTCATAAATTTTGCCCAAACATCAACTGAATTTCCGGAATTAGTAAATATTTTCTATTTCTGACGGATAACAGATACCTTGAAGCTGCGTCAGCAACCTGTGATAAATACCCGCTGTCCCCGTACTTCCACCATTTCGACCTCCACGTCGTACAATTCCTTCAGCAGCCGGGCATCGAGCATGCCCACCTCCCCTGCTGCCAGCAGGCGGCCTTCTTTGAGCAGCAGGCAGTGAGAACAGTAGCGGGCGGCCATGTTTACATCATGTAGTGCCAGTATGATACAGAGACCTTCCTCTTTGAGTTCGCGCAGCAGCCCCAGTACCTCATGCTGGTGCTTGAGGTCGAGGCTGGAGGTGGGTTCGTCCAGCAGCACGACTGCTGTCATCTGCGCCAGCGCACGTGCGATCAGCACTTTCTGGCGCTCTCCGCCACTCAGTTGCTGCACATTGCGCAGTGCCAGGGGCGCAAGCTGCAGGCGCAGCAGCACTTTTTCCACTATGGCCAGGTCCTCTGCAGAGGGTCTGGCACCTGCATGGGGTATTCTGCCACTGAGCACGGTATCGAAGACGGTCACGGGGAATAGCTGCGGTTGAAACTGAGGGACGTAGGCGATTTTTCGCGCCAGCGACGCCACGGACAGGTCGCGGAGGTTTTTTTCCGCTACATACACACTGCCGCTGCTGGCGCTAAGCCAGCCATTGAGCAGGCGGATCAGGGTAGACTTGCCGGAGCCATTGACGCCCAGGACGGCGGTCATGGTGGCAGTTTCAAACTGACAACTTAGCCCTTTGATTATCAAAGGGCTATGGGGATAGTGAAAACTCAGCTGATCTACGCTGATCGTAGCCATTACCAGTATTGTTTACGCCGGATGAGCAACAAAATAAACAGCGGGGCGCCTATCAGCGACGTGAGGATGCCCACAGGGATGACGACGGGGCTTAGCAGTGAGCGGGCAACGATATCACAGAGCAGCAAAAATACGGCGCCCGAAACGGCTGCTGCCGGCAGCAAAAAACGCTCATCCCCTCCTATCAGTTTTCTTACGATGTGCGGCACTACCAGACCCACAAAGGCGATGATGCCGTAAAAAGCGACGATCGAAGCGGTCAGTAGCGAACTGAGCACCATGGCAGTCAGTCTGAATCGATTGACGCGTACCCCCAGACTGTGTGCTACTTCATCGCCGGCATCCAGTGCGTTGAAATGCTGCCGCCGGTTCATAAAATACGCCAGCACAGGCACTACTAACAGCAGCTGCAGCAGCAGCGACCGCCAGTCACCTTTTGACAGGTCGCCGAAGGTCCAGAACACAATGGAAGCGAGCTTGACATCGTCTGCTATGTATTGGAGGATGGAGGTCAGGGCTGTGAAGAGCGTGCTGGCGATGATGCCGGTGAGGATCATGTTGTCCGGTGTTGCCCCCCGAAGGTTGGCAACCAGCAGGATAAACAGGCAGCAGACGATGGCCCACACAAATGCCGACAGCGTCACCAGCATTGGCTGCAGCCACTGGCCCTCGCCGCCCGGCCAGGCGGCAGCTTTTTCGGCGTCAAAAAAAACAAAAGCCAGGGCCGCGCCAAAGGCGGCGGCATTGGAAATCCCCAGCGTGAAAGGAGATCCCAGCGGGTTGCGGAGCACACTTTGCATGACCACGCCCGACACGGCAAGTGCCGTACCACTCAGGATGGCGGCCAGCAGGCGCGGCAGTCGCAGCTGCAGCAGTATGTGGCGGTCTGTAGCATCGCCGGCAGCCTGTATACTTGCCAGCATGGCTGATAGTCCCAACTTACTTGGCCCTAGCGATATGCCCAGCACAAACAGGCCGGCGAGGAACAAAAAACTGATGATCATGTAGATCTGCTTCCTTCGATTGTAAGCTGCATAGCGCTCCAGCAGTCCTTCTCCCCCGCTGTGATTAGTCATACGCCTCGATATTTCTGAACGGCTGGTAGACGCTGTCGATGGCGGCATATACGTCTTTGCCCAGGAAGAAGGTAGTTATTTCACGGCTCTTCGCCTCGATGTCTATCCCGCCAAAAGCGTGCGGGCGGGTGAGCTGTGCCACGAACCAGGCATTGCACAGCACATGTTCATAATTGATGGTATGCCAGTTGAAGGGCAGCAGCACAAAGGTGCGCCCCTGCTGCAGTGCGCGCAGCTGCCGATAGGCTGGCTGCCGGAGCTCCTGCTCCCACAGGTCGCGGCCGGCGGCGTCAAGAAACAGAAAATCGGTATCCCAGTCTATGATTTGCTCGGGGTCAATGAGGATATTTTTTTGCCCGTCGCCAAGCGCTTGCAGGCTGTTGCGCAGCCCGTCGACGGGGCTGCCGATGCCTGCCAGCAGGAAGGGCGGATAGTGGACGCGCGAAGAGCGCAGGCCATGGGCGCCATTGAAGGCGATGCCTCCGACGTAGGCGGTAGCCGCGGCCGCACCGGCGCTGCCGGCTGCCAGCTGCTGCCTGTTTTTTTCGATAAAAACAATGAGGCTGTCGGCCCGCCCCTGGCGGTCGAAAAGCGCACCCAGTGCGCGGAAGCTGCTGAAGAGCTCCTCCAGGCGGTCGGCCATGTCGCCATAGGTGAGCACAAATACGGGCTTGCCTACTTTTTGCTGCAAAGCGTCGGCCTCAGCAGCCGTCATGTAGGTGGCGATGATGAGCTCGGCCTCACTGGCCGCAACTGCCTCAGGATCATAGTTGTTGCCAATACCCAGCACAGGCAGTGTTCTGAGCTGCGGATGGGCCATGAGGTAGGTAACCTGTCGCTTGAGCTCATTTTGCTCGATATAGCCCACTTTGTCCTGCACATCCATATAACACAGCAGGCGCAGCGCACCTGCTTTCATAGTAAGGACTTTTTTGACCTGCACGGGTACCAGCAACTCGCGCCCCAGCGCGTCACGCACCGGCCGCAGGGCGGGTATTTCTGCCTGCTTTTGGCCGCAGGCCGCCAAAAGCAGGGCGGACAGCAGCAGGGCGGGCAGACAAAGTTGACGGTATGCTAAGAGCTTCATGAGTGCGAACTTTTGAAGTACAGGGCAAGCTGCCCCAAAGCTATATTTTCATCATTAGGCGATACCTGCCGATGAAAAAATAGCTGGTGACCGGCGCTGAGCCGGTGAATGAGCATATCTACCAGCAGCCCGTTCTGCAATACACCCCCACTGAAGGCAAGCTTCTTACAGTCCGTGTAGCGGGCAACATTGTCGACTATCTGCACCAAGGTCTGATGAAACTTGGCTGCAATGTAGGCTTTGTCGCGGCCTTTTTTTAGGTCGATGAGCAGGTACTGAAAAATGCTGTGCGTCGGAATCCGGTAATAACTCGCCTGCGCCTGGACATAGCTGTCTAGCTGGTCAGGCCCATTGGCATGTACGTACTGCTGCGCCAGTTGCTCAACATAGATGGCGGCTTCACCTTCGTAGGTGTTGCGATCACCCAGCCCGAGCAGACAGGCGGCAGCATCAAACAGCCGGCCGAGGCTGGACGTCTGCAGCCCTGCCGGCTGCGACAGCAGGCGGGTATAGAGCTGCCACTCCTGCTGTGTAAACTTAGGACGCAAGATTTCCTCGGCCCAGGCAGCCTGCTTGCATACCGAAAGGGCAGCTAGCCGGGGCTCCAGGGACATCTTGTCGCCCAACAAATAATCGAAATAGTCAAAATGGTAGGCCCGCAGAAATTGCCCCGCCTGATAGCGGAAGAATTCACCGCCCCAGATCTGCCCGTCTTCGCCATAGCCTACGCCGTCCCATACAACCCCCAGCACAGGCTCCTGGCTGTCGAGCAGGTCGTTTTCAAAAAGACAGGCTGCAAGGTGGGCCTTGTGGTGCTGAAAGGCATGCCTTTCGGATGCCTCAAAAGTCCGGGCGAGCCGGGTAGATACGTAAGCGGGGTGCAGGTCGTGCAGTATCACGGGCGGCCGGCAGCCCGTGAGCTTGAGGTAGTGCTGCAGCACATGCTCGTATTGCTGCTGACTGTCATAGCTCCCCAGGTCGCCGAGGTACTGGCTCAGATAAATATTTTGCTGGTGGCTGATGCCCAAAACGCTCTTCATATCGGCTCCCATAGCCAAAGCCGTCGGGTAAGGCTGCTCCTGTGAGTGCCAGTAGGTGGGTGCCAGCCCCCGGCTGCGGCGCAGCAGTATGGGCTGGTCATGGCGGCGTGAAAACTGATACACGCTATCGTCTTGTGGCATGACGATGGCGCGGTCGTGGCTAAGCAGATAGTCGGCAATGGAGGAAAGCTGTTCGACAGCCTGCTCATCCCGATAACAAATCGGCGACCCGCTTATATTGCCGCTGGTAGCCACCAAGGGTCCGCCAAAGCGGGTCACCAGCAGATCGAGCAACGGGCTGTTGGGAAGCATAAGCCCGAGCTGATTGAGGCCGGGAGCGATCAGATCGATGGGTAGTGCAGAGGCAGGAGGCATACGCAGGGGGCAGAGTACGATCGGGAAACTGCTGTGCTGCAGGGCCGCCCTTGCTCCCTCACTGAGCTGCACGTCCGCCTCTATGCGGGCCATGTCAGGATACAAAAGTGCCAGCGGCTTTCGGGGCCTGTTTTTGCGCGTGCGCAGCCGCCCGATGGCTTCTGCATTGCAGGCATCGCACATGAGTAAAAATCCACCCACGCCTTTGACCGCCACAACGGCACCCGACTGCAGCCACGAAACGACCGCTCCTACGGGGTCTGCTGTATCTCCCGCCCTGCCGGCAGAGAGTTGTAGTTGCGGCCCGCAACAGCTACAGGCATTGGTTTGTGAAAAGTAGCGCCTGTCGGTGACCGTTCCGTATTCTTCCCGGCACGCACGGCACATGACGAAGGGCGCCATCGTAGTGAAGACGCGGTCGTAAGGGATATTATCGATTACCGACAAGCGGGGACCACACTGGGTGCAGGTGATGAAAGGAAACTGATAGCGCCGGTTGTCGGCATCCCACAACTCCTCTCTGCAGGCAGCACAAAGCCCAAAGTCGGGACTGATAAGGACATTGCGGTCGTCATGAGCAGCAGACTCAACAATAGAAAAGTCCTGATAGTCTGCCACCGCCGTCTCCCGCCAATCGGCTGATGTAATACGAGCCATAGGCGGCGCCTGCCGGCTGATGTCTTCCCGAAAACGGCTGAAAACCGCTGGCGATGCATTGACATAAACGTGCACCCCGTCGGTACCATTGGATACGCTGCCCTGCAGACCATACTCCTGCGCCAGCCGATATACAAAGGGCCTGAAGCCGACACCCTGAACCTGCCCACGAATATGAAGGTGATAGGAAGGCATATCAGACAGTTGCAGCGGCAGCTTTTTTCTCTACGACCCGTGCCCGCAGCCACGCACACCACGCTTCCATTCCCTCACCAGAGGTGCTCGATAAAGTGATTACCTCCAGGGCCGGGTTGATTTCCCGGGCATCCTGGGTAACTGCTGCCACGCTGAAAGGAAGGTAGGGCAGCAAATCTGCTTTCGAAACGACCATGAGCTCGCTTGTCAAAAACATTTTGGGGTATTTCTTGGGCTTATCGTCGCCCTCAGTACTCGAAATGAGGGTCACCCGATAATCTTCCCCCAGATCAAAAGAAGCCGGACAGACCAGATTACCCACATTTTCGATAAATAGCAGCTCAATACCGTCGAGATTAATCCCTTGCATCGCCTGCCAAATCATCTGTGCTTCAAGGTGACAGATACCCCCGGTGACAATCTGCAGCGCGTTGCCCCCCACACTGCGTATACGGTCAGCATCTCGCTCCGTTTCCAGATCTCCCACCAGTACCATCATTGAAATTTCAGCCCCCAAACGCCTCACCGTTTCCTGCATAAGGGTAGTTTTGCCACTGCCCGCAGAAGACACTATGTTGACTACCAAAATATTGCGCTCTGCAGCGTATTTCCTTATAGCGTCGGCCACAAAATCATTAGCCTGCAGCAGATGCATAGTTGTATTATCACAGGCAATGGTTCCCCTCGCATTCCTGTTGGACTTAAGCACTCGTAGATTTGCCATGATGCATACGTTGTAATGAAGTATGTGAACACTACAAATGTATAGGATAGGATGTAGAGCGTCAAATTTTATCCATATTTAGTAAACAATTTCTAAATTTGGATATTGTTAGATGCATGGCGCATCTTCAGGAAAACCAAATAATTAGAATTTGAGCAGCCAGACAACCAAGCGAAAGATTATTCAGGCCGCCATCTCGCTGTTCAATGAGATGGGACTGGTAAACGTTCGTCTGCAGCACATCTCCGATGCCACGATTATCAGTCTGGGCAATATCACCTATCACTACAAGACCAAAGATGCGATCATAGGCGATATCTGGCGGCAGCTGCAAGCCGAGCAACGAACGCTGCTGGCCGAATTCCGTACGCTGCCTTTATTCGAAGACATCGACCGCTACTTGTTATCAAGTTTTCAGCTGCAACACAAGTATCGCTTTTTTTACCAGGACACGCTGGAGGTTGTCAGGGCCTATCCGGAGATTGGCGAAAGCCACCGCGAACATATTCGCTGGCAGGAACAGCAACTGGGGCTGATGTTTACATTCAACCTGGCAAGGGGGGCATTTTCACAGGAACCTGAGCCTGGCTTCTACCAGTCGATGGCCGGGAACTGGCTCTGGATGCTCGAAAACTGGTTGCAGCGACAAGAAATAACCGGTTGTAATCCCCTGGATTACGCCGCTTTTAATACCAGCCTTTGGAATGCACTATTGCCGGTATTCAGCCCGCAGGGACATCTGGAGTACCAGCAATTACTTCAGCTAAAAAATCTACCCAACGATGCATTCACGCTGCTGTCTTGATTACGAGACGTACAAATGGTTGTTGCAAACCATCAACACCCAGTTCCTGTACGACGGGCTGCGGGGCAATCCTGCCGATATTGCTTTTATAAGAGATGATAAGTGGCTTTCGGAGTCCTCCGTGATAGAACAGGTTGTCCGCCGAAAAGGCACCTGGTGTATTGACCTGCTTTTCGCTAGTCATAAAGATCCGCTGAAGTTTATCATCCGGAAGATATCCAGCCATCCCTGCCGCGAAAAGGCGCTGCTCGCCGCGAGCTTATTTCGCCGGCAGGCGGCCAAAGACCAGCGGGGTACCCTGCTGCTCAGCATCTCCGATCTTCAGCTCAACTACAATTAATATCCTGCAATATGAGTACAAAACAACGGATACTCGAGGGATCTATCAATATGTTCAACGAACATGGCGTCGCCAATGTCAGACTGCAACAAATAGCAGATGAATGCGGTATCAGCGTCGGCAACCTCGCGTATCATTTCAAAAACAAAGAGGCCATCGTATCCTATGTCTACGATGAAATCTTTCAGGAGTTTATGATGATCCTGTCCGACTACCTGCCCGAAGAGACCTTCATGGGTATAGACAGGAAGCTCGACAATTACTACCTGTTTTTTATGAAGTACAAATTTTACTTCACCGACATCTTCGAGATTGAGCGCAACTACCCCGAGATTATCGGCAAATGGCATCAGTACATCAATCGTATGCTGCTGCAGATTAAAGGACGTATCGATTTCGATATCTCCCGCGGCGTGCTGATCGCCCAGTCTAATGAAATGAACGAGCTCCTGGCCAACAATATCTGGATGTCGATCATCTTCTGGCTACCCCAGCGCGTACTGAGGGGGCTGCCTTTTGATGAGAAGCTTTTTAAAGAGGCTGTCTGGAGCCAGATTATTCCCTATATGACCCAACGGGGACAGGCTGAATTTGTCTCCCTTATCTATCCCTCCTTAGTCTGATTTTTTTCCGGAAAAGACTGATATAGAATAGGTGTACCCATAATTAGGATATTTTTTCCAATTTTTAGAAAAATTTTTCAAATTCTTTTAGTAAAAACATACTATTTCCCGAAGCCTGAATTATATTTGGGTCGGGAAACAAATCAACAGTCATTTAGATTGCGTTGTCCCCACCGGTAAAATTTTATTCCTAACCGTAAGTCACTCAAATTATGGCCAATGTTCTCTGGTTACAGGGGGGGGCATGCAGCGGCAATACTATGTCGTTTCTGAATGCAGAGGAGCCCACTGTAGTAGAATTAGTAACAGACTTCGGCGTCAACATCCTTTGGCACCCCTCAATCGGCCTTGAAATTGGCCACCAGGTTGCGGACTTAATGGAGAATATCGTCCAGGGGAAGACGCAACTGGACATTCTCGTTTATGAAGGCTCTATCATTCAGGGCCCCAACGGGACGGGTACCATGAACTACTTCTGTGACCGCCCGATGATGGAGTGGATCAAGGAGTTGTCGACCGTGGCGGGTTTTGTGGTCGCTATCGGGGATTGTGCCACCTGGGGCGGTATTCCCGCCGTTCCTCCCAACCCCAGCGAGAGTACGGGTATGCAGTTCCTGAAGACAGAAAAAGGCGGATTTTTGGGCGCCGACTACAAGTCGAAGGGGGGCCTGCCCGTCATCAACATCCCGGGTTGCCCTGCACATCCCGACTGGATTACGCAGATTCTGGTGGCCATAGCCACCGGCCGTATTGGCGATGTGCTACTGGACGAGTTCCACCGCCCAAAGACTTTCTTCACAGATTTTGTGCAGACGGGCTGTCCCAATGCCGTGAGTTTTGCACAAAAGGTCGACGGCCACTTTGGCAAGCGCGGCGGTTGCCTCTTCTACGAAGTAGGTTGCCGCGGACCTATGACACGTGCCAGCTGTAACCGCATTTTGTGGAACCGTACATCGAGCAAGACGCGGGCCAACCATCCTTGCCTCGGTTGCACTGAGCCGGGCTTTCCGCACCACGACCTGGTCAAGGGCAGTGTGTTCAAAACGCTCAAGTACCTGGGCTTCCTGCCACAGGATGTGCCGACCGGCAACTCGCGCCTCGGCTATTATGCGCGGGCAGGATTTGAAAAAATGCTGGGCTCAGCCGAGAATGTGCTGGGTGTAAACAAACAGCATTTCGAAACTTCTAAGTAAGCTATCGTTCAACTGTAAAATCAACCCAATATGTCTTCTACATATAAAGAGTTAAATATTTCACCGGTAGGTCGTGTCGAAGGAGACCTCGACGTGAAGGTGTATATGGAAAACGGTGTTGTCACCCGCGCGCACACGCAGGCGGCTATGTTCAGGGGGTTTGAACGTATCATGGCGGGTAAAGACCCCCAGTCGGGACTTATCGTCACGCCAAGGATTTGTGGTATCTGCGGTGGCTCACACTTGTACTGTGCTTCTTCAGCTCTCGACACCATCTGGAAAACGACGCTCACCCCCAATGCACTGCTGCTCCGGGCCATCGGACAGGCTTGTGAGACTATACAAAGTATACCTCGTTGGTTCTATGCCATCTTCGCTACGGACATGGCCAACAAGAAGTTTGCCAATAAGCCACTGTACGGTGAAGTGACCAAACGCTGGGCTGCATACGTGGGTACTTCTTTTCAGTCAGGCGTAACTGCCTCCGCCCTGCCGGTAGAGGTGTATGCTATTTTTGGTGGTCAGTGGCCTCATTCCTCTTATATGATACCTGGTGGTGTCATGTGTGCTCCTACACTCAAGGACATTACCCGCGCCCACGCTATCATGAACCATTTCCGCAATCGCTGGCTGGAAACTACCTTCCTCGGTTGTTCCATAGACCGCTATCTGCAGATTAAGACCTGGGATGATATGCTGGCCTGGGTAGACGAAAATGAGAGCCAGCGCAACAGCGATCTGGGGCTGTTCATTCGGGCAGGTCTGGAGTTTGGCCTCGATAAGTTTGGCCAGGGCGTCGGTAAGTTCCTCGCTTTCGGCACCTATCTCCACAAGGATTTGTACAACCATCCGACCATCGAAGCACGCAATAAAGCGGTCATCAGTCCGGGTGGATTCTATGACGGACAGCGCTTCCACACCCTGGATCATCTCAATGTGCAGGAGCATGTCGATCACTCGTGGTACGAAAATGTCAAGCCGGCTCACCCCTGGGATGAACCCCTGCCAACGCCGCTGCAGTCACAAAACCTCATAGATACAGACTTCAGCGGTAAGTACAGCTGGGCAAAAGCGCCGCGCTATATGGGACATGCTGCTGAGGCAGGACCGCTGTCACGCGTGATTATGGCGGGCAATCCCAACAACTATGATCATCAGGTGCAGGATCCGCTCTTCCTCGATATCATGGCGCAAAAGGGCCCGAGTGTATTCACGCGTACGCTCGCACGTCTGCACGAAGCTCCTCGCCTCTATAATTACATCAACGAATGGCTCAGCCAGGTTGATCTGAACGGCGAATTCTACATCAAGCCTGAAGAGCGCGATGGCAAGGGCTGGGGTGCTACCGAGGCAGCACGTGGTGCGCTGGCTCACTGGGTTGAAATTAAAAATGGTGTCATCGAAAACTATCAGGTGATGGCGCCCACAACCTGGAATGTTGGTCCCAACGACGAGCAGAATAACCCGGGTCCTATCGAAGCAGCGCTCGAGGGTACTGAGATTGAAGATCCGCATGATCCTGTAGAGGTCGGCATGGTGGCCAGGTCTTTCGATAGCTGCCTCGTCTGCACCGTGCATGCACATGATGCCAAATCCGGTGACCAGCTCGCAAAGTTTAAGTTGTAGTCTTGTTTTATTAGAAGAAATAGAAGAGGCCGTCTCAAAACACGCTCCGGCGGCTGAGGCCGCCGGGCTGTGTTTTGAATGCATGCTTGTTTTTTGATTTTTTCCAAAAAGTCAAAAAACGGGCATGCATTCGGCGTTTATTTCGCTGCCTTCGGCAGCGAAACAGGCACGTTACAGCCTCTTTGAGTGTAAAACACTGTCAGGTGGCCACCTGATCTGAGCGGGTGAAAATCTTTTTTACTATATGCATACAGCCGTTATGGGTTTTGGCAACCCTGTAAGAAGTGATGATGGAGTGGGTTGCTACGTCATTGAACTGCTTCGGCAGGCTTTTCCCGGGCACGAAAAAATATCCTTTCTGGATATGGGCACCGCTGCTTTTGAGGTGCTTTTTCAGCTCAATGGCCACCAGCGAATTATTGTGGTGGATGCTGTCGTCAACTCCAATGAGCCTGACGGAACAATCTTCCGACTGCCTGCATCAGCCATTGAGGCGGCCATTATTGATGATCCTATGGTATTTTTGCACAGCCTCAAATGGGATCAGGCGCTTTCGTATGCCAAAAAAATTCTGCGAGAGGATTTTCCCCGCGAGGAGATCTATGTGTAC
>JAUMBM010000108.1:0-1832 GCA_032115735.1 Saprospiraceae bacterium | reverse complement strand
CGCCGCAATCTTGGCAGCAGCCAGGCCCACAGCCTCCAGCCCGGAGGCATTGTAGCGGTTGATCTGCATGCCACCGCCGGCAGGATGCCAGCCAGCCTGCAGCAGGGCCGTACGGGCAAGGTTGAATCCCTGATCCCCCATGGGCGTCACGCAGCCAATGATACAGTCGTCGACCTTCGAACTGTCCAGACCCGTACGCGCTGCCAGTGCATGAAAGGCTGCTTTCAACAGGTTGACAGGCTTGACTTCGTAGAGGGAGGTATTGCCACAGGGCGTGCGCAGGGCATCGTAAATATAAATATGATTGTTCATCGGCACAGTGACAGCTGGTTAGCGTAGAGGATTGGCTCCTTTACAGGCAAAAAAAGCAGGAGTATACGGCCTTGTTGTGCAACAGACTGACTTACAGCCGAAGCCTCCTGATCCGGCGGCAAGCTTCCTATTTGCCCCACTTCTGTCGATTGGAAGCGGCTGTATCCCGGGCGGTTGTGCTTCCTTTCGCCATCACCTCCAGCGCTTTGCGCAAAGCGGCATTTTCCTCTTCCAGGGCTTTGACGCGCTCTTCGCAACTGTCGGCCGTGGCCGGCGGTGCATCCGCAGGCATCGTAACCGATGTCTTGCCCATCAGCTCCCTGAGCTTGGCCATCGGATCTTCATTGTTGTAGTAAGCAGCACCAAAGTAAGCGAGCGGCAACACGATGATCATGAACAACAGCAGCCTTGAAAAAGGCGTCAAACGGGTACGCAATGCCATGTTTTCATTTTTTGCAAAGATAAACACTTGTTTAGCCTCCGCAGCCCGAAAATTGGCTAAAAGTGAACGGTCTGTCGATGAAAGCTGTTTCATACGAGTTCTGGCGACGGTTGCCGCCAAAACTCGTATGAATTATGTTACATGTGTTTGGCGGGTTTTTTGAAAAAAACCGCAAAACACATGATGACTCGTATGTATACCGAATAAATACTGCCGGCCGGACTATTGTAGCCTGTACGCTGTGCAAGTAAATTGCTATGATGACAATACCCCTGCTGCGAATGGCCGTACACTACGGCCTGCACCTACTGGTGCCGGGACTCATTGCCCGCTATTACTACCCTGAGCGCTGGCAGCGCGCCTGGGGTATACTACTGTTGACCATGCTCGTGGATCTCGACCATCTGCTGGCCGTGCCGCTGTTTGACCCCGACCGCTGCAGCATAGGTTTTCACCCCCTGCACAGCTATGTGGCCATCGGGCTCTACGCCCTGAGCTTTCTACTGCTGCCCCGCTGGCGGCTCGTTGCCGGCGGACTGCTGCTGCACATGTTCACCGACTGGCAAGATTGTCTTTGGCCGCGCTAGCCGGTTCATCATCTACAAACCAAGATCTGCTATTTATTTTTGACCCCGCCAGTGCCCCATCAGTCCGGCGCATACTGCAGCCGGGCAGCCGACACCCGCCCGTCAAGTTGCTGTAAAAAAAGCCAGTAGCTGCCTGCAGGCAGCCCCTGCAGCGAAATCCCGTCGCCATTGAGCCGCTGAAAACGAAGCAGTCGCCCCTGCTGGTCGACAATCGCCAGCAGCCCCTGCATACCCCCATCCGATAAGTGCACCTCATCGCGACTGGGATTGGGAAAGACAGACAACTCCTCCACTGCAGGCGCCGCAACGGCCGTCGGCCCGGCAGCAAACAGCCAGGTATACGCGCCCCCAAACTCGCGTGCCCAGTACCACTCGGCATGCTGCCCGTCGGCATGTATGACGCGCAGCAAATCGGCCGCCGGATACCCGACAGACAGCAGGGTCTGGTGCATGTTGTTGACCTCCGCAGCCATAGTCGACGACTCCTGCTG
>JAUMBM010000107.1:0-2987 GCA_032115735.1 Saprospiraceae bacterium | reverse complement strand
ACAGCAGCCAATGGCTGGTTTCCGGACCTGGCGGCCCTGGAAGCACTGGAGCTGACCAGCGTTAAAATAATGTGGATCAACTACCCGCACATGCCGACAGGTGCGCGGGCCGACAAAGCACAGCTGGCCCGATTGGTAGATTTTGCCCGCAGGCACAGGATACTGCTCGTCAATGACAATCCCTACGTATTTATCCTCAATGATCAGCCCGTAAGCCTGCTCAGCATACCCGAAGCCTGGGAAGTAGGCCTTGAACTCAACTCCATGAGCAAAGCTTTCAATATGGCTGGCTGGCGGATAGGTATGCTGGCGGGTCATCCGCATTACCTGCAGGCTGTGCTGCGCTTCAAGAGCAATATGGATTCCGGCATGTTCAAGCCCATACAGCTGGCAGCTGTTGAAGCATTGCAGCTTGATGACCGCTGGTACGACGAACTCAATGCCACCTATCGCAGCCGGCGACTATTGGCTACACGGTTGTTGGAACAACTGGAATGCCAATACGATATGCAGCAGGCAGGTCTCTTCGTGTGGGCGCGGATCCCCGCCTGCTATCCTGATGCTTATGCCTTATCGGACAAGCTGCTCTACGAGCATGACCTGTTCCTCACGCCGGGTGGCATTTTTGGCAGCGCCGGCAATCAATATCTGCGTATCTCTTTGTGTGCCAATGAACAGCAGTTTTTGACCGCACTGAGCAGACTGCAAGGCAAGCTGGTTTAAAAAAATACAAATTAATGATTATCAGCATCATCGGCATAGGACTTATCGGAGGCTCGCTGGCCATCGCGCTCAAAGAAAACGGCTTTGCGAGCCGTATCGTCGGCGTAGACAGCCTTACGGGCAATGTGGACAAGGCGATACGCCGCCGACTCATTGATGAAGAAGCGTCGCTGGAAGAAGCCGTACGGCAAAGCCAGCTGATCATACTGGCTACACCTGTCGATGTACTGCAGCGATTACTACCTGTAGTCCTCGATCAGATTGGCCCACAGCAAGTAGTGATGGATGTTGGCTCAACCAAAAAAAGTCTGGCTGACAAGGTATTTCACCACCCGAAAAGAGGTAGGTACGTGGCCACACACCCTATGGCCGGCACCGAATACTCGGGCCCCGAGGCGGCCCTGCCCGGCCTTTTTAACCAAAAGTGTACGGTCCTCTGTGATACTGCCTACAGCGATACGGATGCCGTAGCTACCGTTCGCGCCTTGTACAGCTCCATCCCCATGCGCATCATAGAGATGGAGGCTGCCGACCACGATTTACATGCTGCCTATGTGTCCCATATATCCCATATAAGCTCTTTTGCGCTGGCACTTACCGTACTGGAGAAAGAAAAAGATGAAAATCGCATCTTCCAGCTCGCCAGCGGCGGCTTTGACTCAACGGTCAGACTTGCCAAGAGTGCTTCCAGTATGTGGATCCCTATTTTTCGGGACAACCGCGATCACGTACTGGACGTACTCGACGAACACATCAGCCAGCTCTCTCGTTTTCGCAGCCTGCTCATCAAGCGCGACTTTGAAACCTTTGGTGCGCTCATTGAAGAGGCCAACAAAATTCGAAAAATATTGTCTTAATTTTCATGCCCTGTGCATTGTCTCCGGCCAATGACGTGGTGCCAACAACCAAGCTTATGACGTTCAAACCTGCCATTGAAAAAGCTCCCGGCCAGCCCGTACTAATTGCCGGCCCCTGTAGCGCTGAAACCGAAGCGCAAATGCTTGCCACCGCGCATGGTCTGAAAGACCAGGGCATCGATCTTTTCCGTGCGGGCATCTGGAAACCCCGCACGCGCCCCGGCTCTTTTGAGGGCGTAGGCAAACCCGGTCTTGCCTGGCTGAAAAGTGTCAGGGAAGAAACAGGGCTCAGGGTTTCCACCGAAGTTGCTAAGGCCGAGCATGTGTATGAAGCGCTCAAACACAGCATTGATGTGCTGTGGATTGGCGCCCGAACGACCGTCAACCCCTTCTCCGTACAGGAAGTGGCTGATGCCCTTGATGGCATGGACATACCCGTACTCATCAAGAATCCCATCAATCCAGATCTCAGTCTCTGGATCGGTGCCATCGAACGCATCTACAATGCCGGCATCCGCCGCATAGGTGTCATTCACCGGGGATTCTCAGCGCATGGGGAGGAAAAATATCGCAACCTGCCCCGCTGGCAGCTGGCCATTGAACTCAAGCGCCGATATCCGGATCTGCAGCTCATCTGCGACAACAGCCATATCTGCGGCCGGCGTGACCTGCTGGCAGAAGTGGCGCAGGAAGCTTATGATCTCAACTACGACGGCCTTATGACGGAGGTGCACCCCGATCCTGACAATGCCTGGAGTGATGCCGCCCAACAAATTACACCGCAGCAGTATCAACACCTGATGAGCGGGCTGATACGCCGGCAGGCGACCACCGATAACATCGAATACCTGGAGCATATCGACTACCTGCGCCGGGAAATTGACCACATCGATGATGAGGTGCTCAAGCTGCTGGGACGACGTATGGACATGGCCGAAAAAATTGGCGCTTACAAAAAACGCAACAACATTGCCATCCTGCAGACATCGCGCTGGAGTGAGATTCTGGAAAAAGCCATCGCCAAAGGGAATATGCGGGGGCTAAGTGAGGAGTTCATTACCACTGTTCTTCGTGCCATTCACCAGGAGTCTATTGAACGGCAGGATAAGGTCATGAACGACAAGCAGGCAGAGGCATAGGTGTTGCAGCCGTACATCTGAATTTTTTTCCCCGGTCAAAGAGAGGACATCCCTGCCTCAGGAAGGCCAGGGCCAGCCTATTCTTTCATCTACTTGATATACATTCCGATCAGCACCATTGCGCACCAACAGCTCTGCCAGGAAGCCCGTTACAAATAGCAGCGTACCGATAATCATACAGGTGAGTGCTATGAAAAAGTAGGGGTTGTCCGCCACCAGTATGGTTGGTTCTCCCTGTGACAGGCGATATAACTTACTGAGGCCAATG
>JAUMBM010000106.1:0-2645 GCA_032115735.1 Saprospiraceae bacterium | reverse complement strand
TACACGCAGGAGGACAATCAGCTCAACCATCCCCTTAGCAACATGAAATCATCTCTCCCCCAGACACAAAGCTTCAATCACCCGCCACATCAGCTGTTTTTCCCCGGCAACATCCGTAAATAATCTCTCAGGCCTTAGGCACACAGCTCCTGTCCGGTTGATCACACTCTCCACGATCTCCGACGAGCGATCCAGCGTGTATTTTTTTGAATAAAAAAACACCGCCGCCAGCAGCACATACATGAGCGTATACCGCCAGTTTACCGCACGATCAGCTACCGTCTCCGCAGCACCATTGATCACTGCCACCAGACTCGCGTTGGACACCCCCGACAGCAGGCCGAACACCATCAGCCAGTGTGTGGAGCCTGTTACTTCCCGCCTGAGTAATTTGACTAGTTGCAAGGGACCGCTTTTTGTACGTTACCTATATTCGTCGATATGCCTTCACAAAACAGATTTCTTAAAGCGTCCTGACAACTGAAACAGCTCTCGGCAAGACTCAATCTTCTACCTGGCAAAGCATCGCCGTACGTAACAAAGATCTGCCACAAGGCCGGAAAAATTTGGCAATAACCTTATCTCTGCCGGCAAAATCAAGCGTGACTGCCGGCTTGAGGCTTCTGAAAAGCAAGTAATCCGATGCTGTATCAAAAAATCACGCAACGAGTAACCCTCAGACACATCCTGCCCACAACTTTTTAATAAAATCAATGTTTCTACATCAAATAGCGCAAAGCATGCAAACCAGAAGCGTTCAGCAAATCACCACGGGGCATTCATTGCAGATGGGTGCCATAAACGTACGCCAGCCGCTGCCAACGCAGCGGGTTGAGCAGGTAGATCCTTTCATTCTTCTGCATCATTTTGGTCCGACGACTGCGGAGCCGGGTTTTGATCCGCTGGACCTGGGTCCTCATCCGCACCGCGGCTTTGAGCCGGTTACTTTTTTGTATCAGGGTGCTTTGCGGCATCGCGACAGTCGTGGCAATACGGGTCACCTCAAGGCGGGCGACGTGCAGTGGATGACTGCGGGCATGGGCATCATCCACAGCGAGCGGGCGCACCAGGATTTTGTGCGGGAAGGTGGTACGCTGGAGGGGATTCAGTTGTGGGTAAACCTGCCCAAGCGGCACAAGATGGTGCAACCCCGCTACCAGGATATCAAGCAGAGCCAGATTCCGTTGGTGACCATGCCCGATCCGGGAGTAGAAGTGCGGTTGGTAGCCGGTGAATATATGGGGATACAGGGGCCCGCAATGACCTACACGCCTATGCTGGCGCTGCAGATCAGCCTGACCGCCGGCGCCGAAGCCACCTTGCCGCTGCCTGCCGAATGGAATGCGCTAATCTATATACTGAGCGGAGAATTGCAGCTCAACAACAACTGGCAGTACGAGGGTGAGACCCTGGTCAATTTCAGGCAGGACGGCGATGGGATACAGCTCAAGGGCGTCGCGGCACACACACAGGTGCTCCTGCTCGCCGGCGAGCCCCTCAATGAGCCCGTTGCCCAGTGGGGACCTTTTGTGATGAATAACCAAACAGAGCTGATGGAAGCCATGCGCGACTACCAGATGGGGAAAATGGGCGTGTATATCGAGCAGGACTAGTCCCACCGCAATCGCTGCATTTGTGGTGCGCATGGGCATCAACTGCCCAAAATGCAAATCCCCTGTGGGCTGGGTGTGTTAATCGAGTTGTATACGCCTTGTACCCGCCTATACCAAGGCTTATGACATTTGTATGTGCTGGCAGAGCCGCTGATGACTATCTGATGAAACGCTTCTGCCGCCTATATACGCGTGCCAAAAATCCACGCGCCGGCCACAATGCCCTACAGAAAATCCGGCGACTCGCAGGCTGTCTTCACAGCTTGCGCATAGCGCTGCAGCCTGCTCAGCCCGATTCGGGTAATATATACTGCCCGTAAAGGCAGCCAGCTGAAATTTCCGGCAATTGACTACACACAAGACTTGACAGCCTGGAGTATACCGTACACAACAGATGCACGCCCCCGCTACAACAGTCCAATCACCGCCATAGCACGCCCTGTGACGCCCCCGGAAGCCCGGTAAGAAAAATGATCCTCCACATTGCGCACCGTTGAAAAAGGCGAGCAGTCGACCTGTTCCGGCGGCAGTCCCCCCTTCAGCAGCTGGTCGCGGTTGGCTCGCTGCAGATCCAGCAGGTACTTGCCGGGGCTGTGCCCGGTGCGCAGGTAGTCCGGGGAAAAAGCATCCGCCACGGCACTGCCTACTTCGTAGTTGTCCACATCGATACAAGTGCCTACATAGGCCCAGGTGCGGGCAGGCTCTGCGCCCAGTACCTGCATGGCCTGCAGGGTCTTGCGGGTAATGGACGCCTGTGTACCCTTCCAGCCGGCATGTGCCGCCCCGATGATGCCCGCAACCGGATCTACCAGCAATACAGGCACACAGTCGGCAACTGAAATGCTGATGAAGAGCCCCGGCCGCCTGCAGACGAAGGCATCATAACCATCCCACTGCCCGTCTGTTACCACCTCCAACACATCAGCTCCGTGCACCTGACGTGCACCGGCCAGCTGCTCGGCCCGAAATCCAAGTTCCTTGCAGAACCGGCGGCGGTTTTCAGCCACGTGAAAAGGATGGTCATCGGTATAT
>JAUMBM010000105.1:0-2689 GCA_032115735.1 Saprospiraceae bacterium | reverse complement strand
GTTGAGTGTGCTGAAGTAGCTGTCCACAAAAGCTTGGTCAGAGGCTTGCTCCTGCCGGTAGCTGACAAGCAGCTGCTGTGTCTGCACCCTGCCCGTACGTCGGATTTCTTCCGCCAGCTGCCGGCCGATGGGGTAGAGGGGGGCAGCCTGCAGGGCTTGGCTTTCATATTTGATGCCTGCATCGGTCATGACAGGTCTTAGCTTTTCGTTTTGTAAAAAATCTACCCGCTCCATGGTGCTGAGGG
Organism: Saprospiraceae bacterium; assembly: GCA_032115735.1. Taxonomy (GTDB): domain Bacteria; phylum Bacteroidota; class Bacteroidia; order Chitinophagales; family Saprospiraceae; genus JAUMBM01. The sequence goes on along the minus strand of JAUMBM010000105.1, from coordinate 2,444 downwards.
CGGCCTGCAGCCGGTCGGTCCGGTAAAGGGCGTAGGCGAGGTTGACGAGGGCCGGCTGGTAGTCGGGCGCCAGCGACACGGCTTTCTCCAGCACAGGCACAGCTTCGGCATACTTTTCCTGTGCCATAAGGATGCTGGCCCGGGTGTTGAGGATGCGGTGGCTGTTGGGTTGTATCCGCTCGGCTTCATCGGTTTTTTGCAGCGCCTGTTCATATTGCCTGAGTTGCTTATGCGCATTGGCGCTGTGCCACTGTATCGGGTCGCCTATGGCGTCGATCGTAAAAAACAAGGACTCTGCGGCCAGCGACTGCTGCAGGGCGCGCTCAAAATGGCCGTTTTGTTCGAGCTGCAGGATGGCCTGCATGCGGGTGTCCAGTTGTTGTTTTTGCCGGCTGGCCCAGGCGGCAAAAGCCAGCAGCAGGGCGAGGGCGAGGGCTGTGGGTATACGCGGAAGCTTTACAGTGGCTTGCTGCTCCCGGGCTACGGAGACGCCCATAGCGGCATACAGCAGCAGCAGCAGGCTGTGTTCTGTTCTTTCGAGCGGAAAACTGAAGGCCATGTCCACAGCAGCGGCCAGCAGGCCGCTGAGGAGTGTGATAGAGAGGAGCTGGCTGGTCGCTTGCTGCGACTGCCGCAGGCTGTCCAGCAGCGACAGCAGCACAACGGCACCCATGAGGAGGAACAGCAGCAGTCCGGTCAGCCCCGACTCGCTGGCCAGCCCGAGATAGCTGTTGTGCGGGTGCACGCGCAGGTGGTCAATATTTTCAAAGCTGGGCGCGCCGCTGCCGCCATAGGCGGGGAAGGCTACACGCCAGTTGCCGGGCCCCACGCCCAGCAGGGGGGCATCCTGCGTCATGCGCCAGGTCTCTTTCCACACATACAGGCGCTCGTAGGCGTTTCTCTCTGCTTCATTGGCCGGCTCGGCCGAAGGCGAGAGCGACAGGCTGCTGAGGCTTGCCAGCCTGTCGCGCAGCGAGCGCGCCAGTGTGCTGTCCCGGCCGCCGGCCAGGGCCAGCGCGAAGGCAATGACTATGCCCGCCAATGCGAGCATGAGCGCTTTTTTCAGCTGCAACTGCAGCGGCGCATCGAGTCGCCTGTAGCGAAGGGCGCTGAGGAGGCCGAAGCTCAGCAGCATGACGAAAAAGGCCAGCCAGGCGGAGCGGGTCTGCGACAGCATGAGGGCGTAGCTGCCCGTGAGCAGGCTCGTGCCGGCCGTAATCTTCCAGCCTCCGCTGGTCCGGAGGAAGGTGTACAGGGCCCAGGGCATGAGCAGCACGACCAGCGAGCCAAAGAGGTTGCGGTTGCCGCTGAATCCTGTGGGGGGGTGGATGCCCGGAATCTGCCAGGGGAGGATTTCGTAGTACTGGGCTATGCCGATGAGGCTCTGCAGGGCAAGGGTCAGCGTCAGCGCACGGGCGATGAGCAGCGGCTGACCGGCCGGCCGCTGCAGCAGCTGCAGCAGGAGGAGGAGCAGGGCGAAATTCATGCCGTAGCGTGCAACAAAAAAAACGCTCTCGGCTATGTTTTGCGCCTGCGTCGTGGCCAGTGCCTGCAGCAGCCAGAAGAGGAGGCCGCTCAGCGCCAGCAGCGCTGCGGGCCTGCCCGGCAGGGTCCAGCTTTTTTGCCTGACAAAAAGCGTGGCAGCTGCTGCCAGCCCCGTCAGGGAGAGGGCCAGCATACGTACGGATACGAAGGGCTCGCGGGCTTGCTGCTGGTAGATGAAAAGAGAGAAGAACAGCAGTAGCAGCAGCAGGATGCTGTTGAGGTCGAACCGATTGGCTGTTGTCGCTTGTTGTTTTTGTTTGCTTGCCATTGGCTTTTACTGATTATCGCAAAAGTAGGTCGTATACAGCGGAGGATGGCATGGCCGGACTGGCGTGTGGGGCCTCGTCAAGGCCCAAAAATGCCAGATAGCGTTGTATGACGAGTTGCTCATCGTGTTGCGTACATACGATATTGCGCCCTGCTGCTGCCATCGCCGCCCGCGCGGTGGCTGGCAGTAGCAGCAATTTTTCCATTTTGTGGCAGAGGTCTGCAGCGGCGTTTTTTTCGCACAGGTAGCCGTTGATGCCGTCGATGACAATTTCCCTGCAACCGACATTGTCGGTGGCAATGATGGGGCGGCCTACACTGGCTGCTTCCAGCAGTATGCGGGGTACGCCTTCCCGGTAATAGGTGGGCAGCACGACTGCATCACAGGCTTGCAGCAGCGGGCTGATGTCTTCTTGTGGCCCCCAGTAGTGGATGAGGCCTTCCTGCATCCAAGTCTGCAGCTGCTCTTCCCGAATGGCACCGGGCATGTCTTTTTCTATAAATCCTGCTACCCAAAAGGCGGTGCCGGGCTGCCGGCTGCGAAGCTGGCGGGCGGCTTCAATGAATTCGTACAGGCCTTTTTCCTGCATCAGCCGGCCGGCAAAGAGGAAGGTAAACGGGGGATCGTGCCG
>JAUMBM010000104.1:0-4500 GCA_032115735.1 Saprospiraceae bacterium | reverse complement strand
GCAGGTCAGTATACCGCCTCTGGTACGCCGGCTAATCGTGGCAGAGCTGGTCGTACTGGCCTGCATGCCCGCTTTAGCGGTACTCATGGCCGTAGGGATCGGCCGCTGAGCCGCATGGCTGCTGCCGGCGGCAGCAGCCATGCGTTTGGTTGATTTTTTTTAAAAAAAGCCCCAAGGCGCTACTGCGCCGGCCAGGCCGGCGGCATACCCGCGTACTGCCAGCCGAGCCCAAAGGGCGGCGTGCCGGGCGGGTAGTCGGGTGGCACGACCCACTGCCAGTGCAGCGAACGCTGTTCGCCCGCCGCCAGCAGCCCCGGCTTGTAGCTCAGCGGCCAGTAGTGCCACTGCTCGAGCCCGCTGCTGGCCAGCAGGGCCAGCTGTGCGGGCAAGCCGCCGGCAGCGGGGTTTACCGCAAAAGGGTATTGGTTGTGTATGGAAAAATGCAGGCGCACCGTATCGCCCGGTTGTGGCAGCGGCGGCTCGCAGGCTGTCAGCTTTACCGCCACCCTTGTCAGCACCTGAAAGCTGTCGGCGCGCAGCAGCTGCTTAAAAAGCCTGCCCGTCTGCAGCGTGTCGCAGGGCGCCGGGCAGGGCCAGCCGCGCTGCCCCACCACAATGACGCTGCGATTGTGCAGCGCTTTTTCACCCTCCCACAGATCATACTGGCTGGGCCTGTACAGCACATTGGTCATATTCCAGGCAGCCTTGCCCGCATAAAAGCGGTAAAGCGAAGCGTCGCGGTACGAGTTTTCGAAAAGCAGGGGTGTGTCCCCGGCATAAGCCGACAGTGCCGCAATCCAGTCTTCATTCTTCATCTGCCGCAGCGGCGCTTTGCCCGGAATGGCCAGCGCCACCCGCAACAGCACAAACAGCAGCAGCGACAGCACAAGCAGGCGCCCAAACCAGGGCGAGCGGATGCTGCCCGACTGCCATGACTGAAACGACAGCAGCACCAGCGGAATGGATAGTACGGCCGTCCACTGCGGCTCAGCGTGCCCCTTGAGCGTACTCCACAGGAAAAAGAGCCAAAAGCCCAGTGCGGTGGTAAAAAATGCACGCGCCAGCGGCTCCTGCCGGCGGCTGCGCCAGAGCGCCGGCGCCCACCACGGAAGCAGCAAGGGATTGAACATGCTCAGCTGGTTGACAAGGTAGTTGAGCGTGTGCTTGAGCTCGTAGGGATCGTCCCGCCCCACCAGGTGGTAGCGGAAAGAAGGAAAATCATTGGCATACTGCCAGTACAGGTGTGGCATAAACAGCAGCACGCCGCTCACCCCCGCCAGGTAAAAGGCGGGCATGCGCCACAATTGCAGGTTGGAGAAGACGGTAAACAGAATGACCAGCAGCCCGTGGTATTTGCTGTAAAGCAACAGTGCCATGGAAGCCCCCAGCAACAGCGCCTGGCCGGCGCCCGGCCGCTGCAGAAAGCGCGCATATACCCACCAAAAAAAGGCCGTCGCCAACAGCAGCGGCCCGTCGGGCGTGGCGATGAAGCCGTACAGTTCCAAAAACGGCATAGCAGCCACCAGCAACGCCAGCAGGGCGGCCGGCCTGCCCACAGGGCGGCCTGCCAGCTGCCACAGCAGCCAGAGGCACAGGCCGGAGGCCATGACGCTGCCAAAACGAAGCCCCAGCGTGGCCGGAAAAACCGATATGCCCAGTTTTATGAGCAGCGCTATAGCCGGCGGATGGTCGTAATACCCCCATTGCAGCCGGTCGGCATAAAACCAGTAATAGGCCTCATCCGGATCGAGGGGCGTGAGCGCCGCCTGCAACAGGTTGACCAGCATAAAAAGCAGGCCGGCGAGCAGGGGCATGCGATAGCCTGCCTGAAGCCAGGAACCGTTGGCTGCTGCCTGCATTAGCGCTCGCGACAGATGATCTGCCCCTTCTCGCTGATTAGCACCAGTCCGCCCTGGGTCAGGCGGTAGGTCGTAGCACCTTCAAGGATGTCAAACAGGCGGCGGTCAAATTTAATGCTGGTGGCCGGACAACCTGCGTTGTCCGTTGAAGCGGGCGCTGCTATCGTCATGGCGCCTTTATTGTCAGGCGTATCATAGGTAGCCGAAAAACGGTTGCAAACACCCAGCGCGTTTAGCTTAGCTCCCAGAAAATCAATCTGCGGGATGCGTGTGCTGTCGGGCCGGAAGCTCATGCCCTCGAAATCGAGCTTAATTACCTCCCAGCTAGTCCGCTCCAGTTCGGAAGGAAAGTTGCGCTGCTCAGAAGCAGCGGGGCTGGCCGTCGTGGTGTCACTGCTCATCTCAGTAGCCGGCGCTGCCGCCTGCTTGTCTGCCTTTTTATCTGATTGACAGGAATATAGGCCTAAGGCCAAGGCTGTTGCAGCCAATACAATGGTGCTGATGCGCATAATCATTTTTTTTTCAGGCCACAAAATTACAAAAGCTTGGCGGATTCTTTCGCCCCCAAATTATTTTGCCTGCCTGCACGGCTTGCGGTATTTTAAAAAAACGCTGCGCGCCGGGCGTGCAGGCCATTACGTATCCTCTTAGCGCAGGAGATCCCGTAAATTATTGACGCCCCGCTTTTTGAGCTGAGCCAGTAGTTTAAAAAGCAGCAGGGCAGTGATGTAGGCGTCGCCGGCTGCTGTGTGTCGGTCGCTCAACAGAATGCCGTAGCGCGATGCGAGCTGGTCAAGCTGGAAAAAACCGGGCGGCAGGAAGTCCGTATGCGCATTGGCGCGGCGCGCAAGGTCCATGGTGTCCACGCGTCGATTTTTGAGGCTACCGGCCCCGGCCCGCCTGAGAGCACCGTCAATCATAGCAATGTCAAAAGCCAGATGATGGCCAACCAGCACAGCGTTGCCGCAAAAAGCCGCGAAGGCAGCGACGGCCTCCGCTTCGCTTTGGGCCGAGCTGAGCTGCCCCTGCAGGATACCATGCACCGTGATGGCCTCAGGATTGTGCGGTGCCTGCTCATTTTGTACATATATATCGAGTACGTCCTCCGCTCGCAGTGTGTTGGCACTGCAAGCAACTGCCCCGATGGAAAGGAGGCGGTCTTTGGCCGGATTGAGGCCCGTCGTTTCTGTGTCAAAGACGACGAAACGCAGTTGTTCGACCGGCGTCGTTGCTTCCCAGCCAACCTTGAGGGTCGACAGGTAGTGCTGGTAGAAGTCCGGGTAGTTGGCAGCAGACTGCCAGGGCCATCGAAATAGCATATTCCGGGGGTTTATGTAAAAATAGCAGGACTACTGACAGTACAGGCAGCCCCGGGGCATGACCGCCTGTGATCAGCCAAAATAAGCCAACTGAAAGCGCAGGCTCAGCAACTGCTGCAGTTCCTTCACAGGCCGGAAAGTATTGCGCAGCAGGATGCGCTCCAGCTTGCTGAGCTCCGAAGGCTTGAAAAAGCGACCGCTGTTGTTGTGCCTCAGCCCCTGCAGCGCCCGCAGGCGAATGAGAATCTCGTAGGCATCAGCAGCCTCCTGAAACAACTCGCTGTAGTTGGGCTCCAGCGTTGCCAGCTTTTCGTAGCGCTTGAAGGTATTGTTGATGCCACCGATGCGATGGTGGAGCACCAGCACACGGGCAGCATCAGCCAGCGGCATCATAGCCCGCGCCTTGATATCAAACTCATCCTTGTGTTCGCCACTACCCTCAACCAATATATTGCGGAAGAAAGTCAGGGGCGGCGGACTCTGCACAGCATCTTTGGCCAGAAATGAAAGGAAAAGCGACTGGCTGTCGAGAATGGCAAAAATATGCGCCGTGAGCGCCTCACTCAGCTTTTCATCCCCATAGACCGGCCGGTAGTCAAAAAAAATCGTACTGTTCAGCACTGACTCTGGTGTGGGTGTCAGCATCCACTGACTAAATTGCTGCTTCCATTCGCTGAGCGGCAGGCACCACTTTTCGTTCCGGGCCATCATCTCTGCCGGACAGAAGACAAAGCCCACTGCGTTCAGCTTTTCATTGACTTTGGCTGCCAACGACAAGAACCACTGTCGGGCCGCCGGCAGCGCTGCTGCCGGCACGTCTTCAAAAACCAGGGCATTGTCCTGGTCAGTGCGCAGCAACTGCTCCCCGCGTCCCTCACTGCCGAGTGACAGCCAGCAGAAGCCGGCGGGTGCATCGCTTTCCATCTCCTTGACAGACAAACGGATGCACTGCTGTATAATTTCATCATTGACCTCCGACATGATGGAAGCAATGTAGGCAATAGCCACCTCCTGTTCCAGGTATTTGCGCAGTAAAGCTTCTGCCCGGCCGCGGAGATCGTTCATAAGGCCTGTATCCTGAGAGCGCCTGATTTCGCGGATGAGCACCGCGGGGTTGTTGCCCTGCAGTACCAGCAGATCGTGCTCGGAGATAACCCCCACGACAGCCGACTGATCGCTGCCATCCTCCGTGACACACAAGTGGTGGATACGGCGTTTCACCATTGCAATCTGTACGTCCGCCACCGTCACCTCGCGACCCACTGTCACCACCGGACTAGACATGATCTGCTCCACCGGAGCAGAGAGCGGCACCTTGCCCG
>JAUMBM010000103.1:0-15433 GCA_032115735.1 Saprospiraceae bacterium | reverse complement strand
GCCCATGGTCGGTACCCAGCCACAGCAACTTAGGCTCCACAGGATCCTGCACGATGGTCAGCGCATGCCCCTGCACCTGCTTTTCATCGACAATGCGCTGCCACTTGCGGCCATAGTTGGTCGTGTGGTACACCATCGGGCGCCAATCATTGCGCCGATAATTATTGACCACCACGAAAGCCTCTCCCGGGTTAGTTGCCGACAGCTCGATATAAGGGATCCAGCTACCGGCAGGCGCATCGGTGAGCTGGGCGAAAAGATCCGTCCAGCTGCGGCCGCGATCGCGCGTAAGCTGCAGGCGGCCATCGTCCGTACCCACCCAGATCACATTGCTGTCGAGCGGACTGGGTGCTATCGCCAGGATAGTTGTATGGTTCTCTGCCGCCGTCTGATCGATGGTCAGCCCCCCGCTTTTGTGCTGCTGCTGTTTGCTCGTATCATTGGTTGTGAGATCCGGACTCAGGATCGTCCAGTGCTGCCCGCAATCACTGCTGTAGTGAACAAACTGGCTTCCGTAGTACAGCCCACAGCTATTAAACGGATCGAGCGCCAAGGCCGCATTCCAGTTAAACCGCAGCTCAACGCCCTCCGGATGCACCGGCTTGATGAAGCGCGTACGCCCCGTCTCCCGGTCTACCAATCCCAGATTGCCACCCTGCGACATCGCGTATACATACCGATTATCATCGGGCTTAAACACCACATCGAAGCCGTCGCCGAAGTACACCTCCTGCCAGTCGTGATTGGTGATACCACCATCCTTCCACACTTGGCTAGGCCCTACCCAGGAGCCGTTGTCCTGCATACCTCCGGCCACGTTGTAGGGGATATCCATATCGTGGCTAATGTGGTAGAACTGCGCCAGCGGCAGATTGGGGATAAACCGCCACGACTTGGCACCATCGCGGCTGATATTGAGTCCCCCGTCATTCCCTTCAATCAGGTAGTCCGGGTCATCGGGATGGATCCAGAAAGCATGATGATCGGGATGCACCCCTGAATACGGCAGGATCACCGAAAAAGATTTACCCCCGTCTTCACTTCTGCTCACGAGCGAATACAGGCTATACACCCGGTTTTCATTTTTAGGATCGACATAAATTTCGGAATAGTAGAAAGGGCGGTCACCGATATTCTCTGTCCCCACTTTCGCCCATTTTCTGCCCCCGTCAGTACTCTTATAAAGTGCATTCTCTTTAGCCTCAATCAGTGCATACACCACCTCCGGCTTACTGCGGGCGATAGCCAGGCCCATACGCCCGAGGTTGCCCTCCGGCAGCCCGTCCTCGCTGCTCCGGCGGGTCCAGTTGTCCCCGCCATCCAAGGTGACATACATGCCGGAGCCAGGTCCGCCGGAGTTGAAAGTCCATGGCTTACGGCCATACTCCCACATAGCCGCGATCAGCTTATCAGGATTGGTGGGGTCGACCACCAGCTCGGCACAACCCACCCCCTCATTGACGTACAGCACCTTCTCCCAGGTCTTACCCCCATCCTTCGTGCGGAACACCCCCCGCTCGGCATTGAGGCCCCAGATAGACCCCAGCGCCGCCACATAGACAATCTGGGGATTATCGCGATGCACGATGATGCGATGAATATTGCGGGTAGCCTGCAGCCCCATACACTGCCAGGTTTTGCCTCCATCGAGACTTTTATAAATCCCTGCGCCGGAGTTGTGTGAGTTGCGCGGATTGCCCTCCCCGGTGCCCACCCAGATCACATCCGGGTTCTGCTGATTGACCGCCACAGCGCCAATTGCCTGCACGGGCTGCTCATCGAAGATCGGTGCCCAGGTAATCCCGCCGTTCATACTCTTCCAGACACCGCCGGAAGCGGCGCCGGCATAGATGATATCCGGATCACTCAGGTCGACATCGATGGCCGTGATCCGGCCGCTCATACCTGCCGGCCCGATATTGCGCGGCTTGAGGGCATCAAAAAGCGAAAGCTCCAGTGGCTGCGCCAGCAGCATTCCCGGCAGCGCAAGCAGTGCGCTGAGGAGCATCGGCATCCATTTTTTCATACGGTGCGATTGTAGTGGTACAAAAACAGTTACAAGTATTGCAGAATTGATTACAAGGTAATAAATCAGCCCGATATGCACCTCCCCCCTGCTGCAAATTTGCCGTCTTTTGCAGCGGACAGGCCCCTCACTACTCCCCCATCCGGCGGCGGCGATAAGCCCTGGCGCCGGCATAGACCAGCACCACGAAAATTGCCACCCCCAGCAACAGGTAGCCATAGTTGAGCGTACCCATTTTCCCATACACAGCCACAAAGGCGATGCCGACCAGCAGTAGCGTGGGCACTTCGTTGAAAAGCCGCAACTGCCACGCATCAAAAGGCCTTTGGCCTGCTTCCAGCTGGCTTATCAGCCGCTTGCAGCGCAGGTGGTAGAGGGTCAAAAAAACCAGCAGCAGCAGCTTGAGGTGCAGCCAGCCGGGCGTGCCCGTGCTGAAGTAGGCCCGCGGCTGCAGCCCCCCCAGGTCAATGGCCAGCATGGCCAGCCCCGCCAGCCAGGTGATCATCATGGCCGGATTGGTGATGATGCTGTAAAGTCGATGACTCATGAGCGTAAACTGTGCCTGCAGCAGGCCGCGCTCCGCTTCCGGCCGCTCATCGGCCTCCACCATATACACAAACAGGCGCGCAAGGTAAAAAAGGCCGGCAAACCAGCTGACGAAACCCACGACATGCAATGCTTTAAAGAAAGAAATCAGATCCATGGCTTATTACAATTTACGGGCACAATATACGCGATTTGCCCGCAATGAGCGCGCCGCTGCACCGGCGCCACAGCGCCCGCATGGCCTGGCTTTCCTGCTAAAAATAAACCATCCCCCCGCTTCGTTGTTTTGACAAAAGCGTGTCGGCATCTGCGGCCTCCCGGCTGGCAGCAGGGCTGCGCCCCGCCAGTACATTATCCATCACCAAAGACACATACCACATGTCACAGCTTCAGGTAGGTCAGGCAGCGCCTGAGATTCAGGGTACTGATGAACAGGGCACCCCCCTTTCCCTCAGCCAGTTTAGCGGCAAAAAGCTCGTACTGTTTTTTTACCCCAAAGACGACACGCCCGGCTGCACGGCAGAAGCCTGCAGCCTGCGCGACGCCTACGGCGAGCTGCAGGCGCAGGGCTACGCACTGCTGGGCGTAAGCCCCGATACGGCCCAAAAGCACCAGAAATTCAAGAAAAACCACAACCTCCCCTTTCCGCTGCTCGTAGACAACGACAAAGCTACCATGCAGGCCTATGGCGTTTGGGGGCCCAAAAAATTTATGGGTCGCAGCTATGAAGGTGTCAGCCGTACCACTTTCGTAATCGACGAAGCGGGTATGATTGCCAAAATTATTGACAAGGTGGAGACCAAGTCGCACGCAAGTCAGATACTGGGCGCCTAAGCGCGCATCCGGGATTTTTTCCGGGGGCGTGAACCGTTTCTTTTTACGTGCATCAGCCCCTTCTTCAGTTGCGTAGCGCCTATTATGCGTCTTCAAAAACGCGAAAATGTGCAAAAAAAAGGCTCGTTTTTGCTTCCGGCATTGATGCCCGGATGCGCTCTGTGCGTGCAGCTCGCCTTTCTGGCGGGCTTATTCCTGCCGCTGCTACCCCTGCGGGCGCAGCAGCAGGACAGCCTGCCGCCCCCGGCCGAGTCTGTATTGTGGACCCGCCCCGGTAATTTTCGTTCGCTGGTAACGGACGAGCTGGGTCAGCTGTATGCCATCAGCAACACCTACGAGCTCATCAAATACAACCGCGAAGGGGAGGAGCTTTTTCGCTACAACAACAGCACGCTGGGCGAACTCAGCCAGGTAGACGCTGCCAATCCTTTTGGGATACTATTGTTCTACGGCCCTATGCAACAAGTAGTTGTGCTGGATCGAACCCTCAACCTCTGGGCGACCCTCGATCTCCGGCAGCCTGACCTTGTCAACGTGGCTGTTGCCGGCCTCAGCCGCAACAACCAGGTGTGGGTCTACGATGACTGGCACTACCGGCTGAAGCTGCTCGACGCACAGGCGACAGCCTTGCTGACCTCCGACGACCTGCGGCTGAGTCTGGGTGTGACGGCTCCGCCTGATGAGTTGCTGGCGGAACGCAATCAAGTGCTGCTGGTTTTTCGCGAGCGGGGTGTAGCCACCTTCACCAATCTGGGCCAGTTTGTCGGCTGGCTGCCCATACCTGCAGGTGCTCACGGCCTGTACTGGCAGCAGGACCGGCTGCTTTTCCGGCTGCAGGGCGGCCTGTACTGTTGGCGCGAGCGCGAAAAACCTATTGCCCTGCCGCTGCCGGCGACCGGCATTTTTTCCCCCGACCAGCTGCTGGACGTGCGCATCGCGGGCGACCGGATTTTTTACCTCACCCGGCAAGGCATCAGCTGCCTGCCCTATACGCATTCGTGTCATGAGTGAACTTACGCACCTTGATGAGACCGGACAGCCCCGGATGGTGGATGTTGGCGATAAAGCCGTGAGCACCCGCACGGCACGGGCACGGGCCATTGTAGTCGTTCCGCCCCAGGTGTTGGCACTGCTCGACCGGCAGGAAATGTACACACCCAAAGGCGCTGTTTTTCAGACAGCTATACTGGCGGGTATCATGGCTGCCAAGAAAACAGGAGAGCTGATACCCCTCTGCCATCCACTGCCGCTGGAAAAAATCAGTGTTGAGATCGCTGTCAATGAGGCCGGCGAGATTGTCATTGAGTGCAGTGCCCGGCTGACAGGCAAGACAGGCGTGGAGATGGAAGCCCTCACCGGCGCCAGCCTGGCAGCCCTCACCATTTACGACATGTGCAAAGCCATGAGCCATGACATACGCATACGCGAGGTATGTCTGTTGGAAAAAACTGGCGGCAAGAGTGACTATCGCCGGGCGGTGGGCGACTGAGCACCTGCCCGGCACTTTTTGTATACAACAGAAAGTACCGGGCAGGCAGCCAACCACCCTGCGCAAGAAGTACAGGCAGGCAATAGCCACCCCAAACAATCGCAGCAAAATAAGCCGGCTGAAATCCCTATCTTTGCCCATGTACTGGCGTCGGCTGTCCCCCCCTCTTGGCAGAAGGCCGCCAGCCGCTGAACCACAACTGCTACCGTACAAAGCCAACGGATGAAAACCATTCGCTCTTACTATCTGTCTGCGATACTGCTATCGGCAATATTGATCGTCTGGACGGGCTGTGTGCCCCCCAAGGTACCTGAGGTTTACAGCGAGCTCACCATTGATTATCGCGACACGCTCTTCCAGCGCATTCACAAATATCAGGACCAGCGGCTGGCCGACAGCCTGTACGGCTACCTGAAGCATCCCAATCCCAGCTACCGCTACCTGGCGGCCATGGCTTTTGGCAGCCTGCGCGACAGTGCTGCCGTTGACAGTCTGGCGCTGCTGCTGGCAGATGATTTTGATGAAGTGCGCGCAGCAGCAGCTTATGCGATGGGGCAGACAGCGGCCCGCAGAGCGCTGCCGCTGCTCACGGCTGCTTTCGTTGCCACAGATACCGCAGGCGCTTACGCCAAAACCAACCGTGCTATACTGGAGGCTGTAGGCAAATGCGGCGACGACACAACGCTCAGTCTGCTGGCGGGCATCAGTACCTATAGAACAGCCGACACCCTGCTGCTGGAAGGGCAGGCATGGGGCATTTACCGGCTGGGGCTACGTGGCATTACCAGCGCTGAAGGGCAGCAGCGCATGATTGACTGGGCTGCTGAGGCAACTTTCCCGCGGCAGGCTCGTCTACCAGCCGTCCACTACCTTGGCCGCATCGGCCAGACCATCGACTCGCTGCAGGCAATCAGGCTTGTACGAGCCCTTGAAAACGAAGACAACCGGCAGCTCCGTATGGGGCTGGTGCTGGCCCTGGGCAAAGCTAAGTCCGGCGAGGCCTTGTCGGCTCTGCGCCGGCAATACGAACGCGAGTCTGACTACCGCGTAAAAATCAATATCCTGCGCGCACTGGGCGGGCATCCTTACGAGCAATGCCGGGAGACTGCCCAGCAGGCGCTGCGCGACCCCAACCTCCACATTGCCCGGCGTGCAGCCACTTACTTTGTCGAGCACGGCAAGCCGGAAGACGCCACCCTGTACTGGCGTTTTGCCAAAGACTCACTGCCAACGCTCGTACAGCTGGACCTCTACCGCGCTGCCAACAAGCACCTGCCGCGCTACTTTTCCGACTACCGGGATTTTATCAATTCTGAAATCCGCAACCACTACAACCGCGCCAGCGACCCGGTGGTCAAAGCGGCAGCCCTGCACGCATTGTCGGAATTTGGCTGGAATATGCGCTTCATCCACGCACAGGTGCAGGCCAGCCAGGACCGCTACCTCCGCAGCCAGGCTATGGAAGCACTGGCTTACATCAGCAATTATCCGGGCTTTGATGCCTTTTTTACCCTCAACGCCCGCCGCGTACGCCGGGAGCTGGCGGCCTACTTCTCACAAGGTATTGGCAGCGGTGACGAGGGACTGGTTTCCATAGCTGCCAATGCCCTGCGCCACCCTACCTTTGACTATTCCTTTGCCTTTGACAGCCTCACGGTGCTGGAGCAGACGCTCAGCAAGCTGGCACTTCCGCAAAACATAGAGGCGTACAATGACCTCTCGCACACCCTTGCACAACTTACGGGCAAAGCTGACAGTTTTCAGGCTAAGGTTATCGACTATAACCATCCGCCCAACTGGGCTATCCTCACGAAGCTGAAAAAGAATCCGACTGCCCGCATCAGCACTTCAAAAGGTGAGCTTGTGATAGAACTTTGGCCGGCACAGGCACCGGCTACCGTCATTAGTTTTATTGAGCAAGCCCGCCGGGGCTATTATAAGGGGAAAAAATTCCACCGGGTAGTGCCCAATTTTGTGATACAGGGAGGCTGCCCCAGAGGAGACGGCTATGGCAGTCTCAACTACAGCCTTCGCTCAGAGCTGCCAGATGTCTACTATCACGAAGACGGTATTCTGGGCATGGCCTCCGCCGGCAACGATACAGAGGGTGTACAGTTTTTCATCACCCACTCCCCTGCCCCGCACCTCGACGGCCGCTACACAGCCTTCGGGCGAGTGCTTGAGGGCATGGAGATAGTACACAACATTCAGGTAGGCGACATCATCCGGTCTATCAGTATTCAATAACCAAGGTCGGGCTTGCCCACAAGACCGCCAAATACAGTCAGAACCATGAAAACCACACCACTAACGGCTTATCACGAGGCGCTGAATGCCAAAATGGCAGCCTTTGCCGGTTACAATATGCCTATTTCTTATACAGGCATTAAGGAAGAGCACCACGCTGTGCGGCAGCGCGCCGGCATATTTGACGTTTCGCACATGGGCGAGTTTATCGTCCGTGGCAAGCAGGCGCTTGATTTTGTACAGTATGTAATCTCCAATGACGCCAGCAAACTGACCATTGGACAGGCGCAGTATGCCTGTCTGCCCAATGCAACAGGAGGCATTGTAGACGACCTGCTCGTATACCGCCTGCCTGAAGATTACTGCGCTGCAGGCGAACAGGCGTTCATGCTGGTTGTCAATGCTGCCAACATTGAGAAAGACTGGAACTGGCTGGAGCAGCACCGTGCAGCCTTTGACTGCCGCATGATTGATATCTCAGAGCAGACAGGGCTGATTGCCGTGCAGGGCCCCCTCGCTACCCGCATCCTGCAGCCACTCACCGATCTACCCCTCAGCAGCATGGGCTACTACACCTTTCAGAAGGGTCGGTTTGGCGGATTTGACAATGTGCTCGTGTCTGCTACCGGCTATACCGGCGCTGGCGGGGTAGAAATTTATGCCGAAAACAACGCCATCCACGCTTTGTGGCCTTTGATTCTGGAGGCCGGAAAAGAAGAAGGCCTGCTGCCTGCGGGTCTGGGAGCGCGCGATACCCTGCGATTGGAGATGGGCTACTGCCTGTACGGCAATGACATCGATGATACCACCTCTCCACTCGAAGCAGGCCTTGGCTGGATTACCAAGCTCAACAAAGGCGCGTTTGTGGGTCGCGAAGCGATTACAGCTATCAAAGCAGCAGGATTGAAGCGCAAACTCGTGGGCCTCACTGTTGATGATCGCCGGGTACCCCGCCACGACTACCCCCTGCTGAACGAAGCCGATGAGCTCATCGGCAAAGTCACCTCGGGTACACTTTCTCCAACCCTCGAAGCCCCCATTGCCATGGCCTATGTAGCCGCCGAACATGCCGCTGCAGGAAGCATTGTATACGTAGATATGGGTAGAAAAAAAGTGCCCGCAACCGTCGCAAAAACCCCTTTTATCTAAAAGGGAGACTCAACTATTTATAGGTATGATTGTTGAATGTTGTTTGCTCATACTTTATCTGGGCAAACAACATTTATTTTTTCGGTTGCCAACGCTAGTCACGACAGCCGTTGCATTGCCTTTTACCCTTACAAACGCCTAATAACAAGCGCGTTGCCGGTGGGCTAAATCCTTTGGCGTACAATTATTGGCCAGACCAGCTCGATGACAAGCTGCCTGCAGGCAGCTTGTCATCGAGTATGAATACAGGCCGTGTTGTATGTCTGAAAACGAAGTGAACATGAATGTAGAAGAAGGAAAAGAAAAGTTCATACAATCGTGGGGTGCTTTGGGTAGCAGCTGGGGCATAAACCGCACCATGGCCCAGATTCATGCGCTCCTCCTGATTTCACCCTCCGCCCTGAGCGCTGATGAAATTATGGATGAGCTAAAAATTTCACGTGGCAATACCAATATGAATCTGCGCGCCCTCATTGACTGGCGGCTTGTGTATCGGGAAGTTAAGACAGGTGAGCGCAAGGAGTTTTTTGTGGCGGAAAAGGACATGTGGGAGGTGGTCAAAAATATCATTATTCAGCGGAAGAAGCGGGAGCTGGAACCCATGCTGAAAGTGCTGGACGAGCTATCGACCATTGATGAGAATTCTGAAGAAGCAAAAGAGTTTGTGTCTGTGATTCACGACATCAAGCTGTTTAGCAGCAAGGCCGACGCCACTCTGGATACACTGGTTAAGTCAGATTCTAACTGGTTTGTAGGGACTTTTATGAAAATGATCCGGTAGAGGGTATTTTTTGGCGGCTGATGCCGCCAAAAAATACTTGCGGAGGAGGCTTGTGCATTGGTTTTTTTCCAAAACCAACGCACAAGCCTTTTATATTTCTAGCGGCCGTGGCAATGCTTAAACTTTTTCCCGCTACCGCAGGGGCACAAGTCATTCCGACCCACTTTGGTCTCCATGCGGCGAATGGTCTCCTGCCTGGCTGCCTGACTCACCGCCTCTGCAGCCCTGCGCTCCTCTTCCTGACCGTGGTGCAGTTGTGATTTACTCATATCTGTCTTAACCTCGCGTGCTTGCCGGATCTGGCGCTCCTCTGCCTGCACGGCAATATTGCACTTGGACAAGTAAGCAGTGACCTCCTGATTAACCTCCATGACGAACTGCTCAAACAGATTATAGGCCTCCATTTTGTAGACGACCAGCGGGTCTTTCTGTTCAAAGCTGGCTGCCTGCACGGACTCCTTCAGTTCGTCCATATTGCGAAGATGCTCCTTCCATTTATCATCGATGATAAGCAAGGTGACCACCTGTTCCACATCCTGGATGATGGAGCGCCCGTTGGTCTGCACAGCCTTGGACAAATCGGCAGAGATCGGCAGGGGGTGTGAGCTGCCATCGGTAAACGGAAGCAATATGCGCTTATACCGGTGGCTCTGCGTCGCGTGCACATCCTTGATCTGCGGCATCACCATATCGATGATTTGGCTGAACTTGTGCTGGTAGAATTGTTGGAACTGGTGCAGCACCTCATCGGCCAGCACCTCTGCCTGAGAGATACGGAATTCCTGTTCGTCAACTTCCGGCACATAACCCATTGTCTCCAGCATACCGCGCTTGAGCAACTCGAGCGAACCCTGCTGTTTGCTGTTGAAAACAATACTCTCCACCAGCGTGAAGAACATATTGTTGATATCCACGGAAAGGCGCTCTCCGTACAGCGCATTGCGGCGTTTTTTATAGATAGCCTCCCGCTGTATATTCATAACATCATCATACTCCAGCAATCGCTTACGGATACCGAAGTTATTCTCTTCGACCTTTTTCTGCGCCCGTTCGATTGACTTGGTCACCATGCTGTGCTGAATCACCTCACCCTCCTGGTGACCAAGCTTGTCCATCCAGGAAGCCATACGCTCGGAACCAAACAAGCGCATCAGGCGGTCTTCCAGTGACACATAGAACTGGGAAGTACCCGGATCCCCCTGGCGGCCTGCGCGGCCGCGCAGCTGCCGGTCGATACGGCGGCTTTCGTGCCGTTCTGTACCGATAATGGCCAGACCTCCCGCCCTGCGCACTTCCTCGGAGATTTTGATGTCGGTACCACGACCTGCCATATTGGTAGCGATGGTCACTTTGCCGGGTTTGCCGGCCTCGGCCACGATCTCTGCTTCGCGCTGGTGCTGTTTGGCGTTGAGTACATTGTGGTCGATGCCCTTCAGCTTGAGCATGCGGCTCAGCTTTTCGGAGATTTCGACCGAAGTAGTACCTACCAGTACGGGGCGTCCGGCCTTACTCAGGGCGACCACCTCCTCGCTTACTGCGTTGAACTTCTCCCGCTCTGTTTTGAAGATCAGGTCTTCGCGGTCATCGCGTACGATGGGCTTGTTGGTTGGAATGACCACCACGTCCAGCTTGTAGATCTCCCAGAATTCGCCCGCTTCCGTCTCGGCGGTACCCGTCATACCGGCCAGCTTGTGGTACATACGGAAGTAGTTCTGCAGGGTGACCGTAGCGTAGGTCTGCGTGATATCACCGACCTTGACATTTTCCTTAGCTTCGAGCGCCTGGTGAAGCCCATCGCTGTATCGGCGCCCCTCCATCATACGACCCGTCTGTTCGTCGACAATTTTTACCTCACCCTCTTCGGTGACGATGTAGTCATCATCGCGCTCAAACAAAGTATACGCCTTAAGCAACTGGCTGATGGCATGGAGGCGCTTAGATTTGACAGCAAAATCCTGGGCGAGACGGTTTTTCGCGTCGTTTTTGTCCATAGCACTGAGGGTCGCATCGGCGTCGATTTCCACCATACGCGTAGCGATATCCGGCAGCACGAAGAAATTAGGATCTTCATTGCCCTTGGCCAGCAGCTCTGTACCTTTTTCGGTGAGCTCCACCTGGCGGTTCTTCTCATCGATTGTAAAGAGGAGCTCCTCATCCACCAGGTGCATGTTCTTGGACTGCTCCTGCATGTAGTTATTCTCCGTCTTCTGCAGGATTACGCGCATGCCCTCTTCGCTCAAAAACTTGATGAGCGGCCGGTATTTGGGGAGTGCGCGGTGTGCACGCAGCAGCGCCATACCCCCTTCACCCTCCTGCACACCTGTATTGCCGTCCTGAATCGCCTTGCGTGCAGCGGTCAGAAACTCCGTTGCCAGTTTGCGCTGCGCATTCATCAGGCGCTCCACGTGCGGCTTCAGTTCGATATACTCCTGATCATCTGCCCCTTGTGACACAGGCCCGGAAATAATCAAGGGCGTACGAGCATCATCGACCAGGACAGAGTCGACCTCATCGACCATAGCATAGTGGTGCTTGCGCTGTACGATCTCGTCCACGCTGCGCACCATATTGTCGCGCAGGTAATCGAAACCAAACTCATTGTTGGTACCGTAGGTAATATCTGCCCGGTAGGCGCGCATACGCTCGGGGCTGTGCGGCCGGTATTTGTCGATACAATCGATTGTCAGGAGCAAAAATTCGAAAACAGGCCCTATCCACTCACTGTCGCGGCGCGCCAGATAATCGTTGACGGTTACCACATGCACCCCTTGGCCGGATAGGCCATTGAGGTAAGCAGGCAAGGTAGCTACCAGCGTTTTACCCTCACCTGTTGTCATTTCGGCAATTTTTCCGTCGTGCAGCACCATACCGCCGATCAGCTGCACATCGTAGTGGATCATATTCCACACGATTTCGGCGCCGGCAGCGTTCCAGCGATTTTGCCAGACAGCCTCATCGCCCTCGATGCGGACATAGGGCTTGCCCGCCCGTGCCGCCAGTTCCCGGTCATGCTCGGTGGCGGTTACGCGGATTAGTGCGTTCTCCGTAAAGCGGCGTGCCGTTTCTTTGACCGCGGCGAAAGCCTCCGGCAGCAATTCGCGGAGGATAATCTCCAGTTCCTCATCGCGTTGCTTTTTGAGCTTATCGATGGCGGTAAAGATGTCCTCCTTTTCTGCCAGGTCTTCTGCAGCAGCGGCCTCTTCGCGCAGTTTCTCGATCTCTTCGTCGATCTCCGAGAGGTGCTCGGCTATGCGCTTGCGAAAATTGAGCGTCAGGTGGCGGAGTTCGTCATGGCTCAGGGAGCGATAACTGGCGGCAAACTCGTTAATTTCTTCGACGACGGGCGCATAGCCGGCCACGTCTCTGTCCTGTTTGCTGCCAAAAATTTTCTTGAGTGAATCGGCAATTGATTTGAACATATAGATCGCTAATTATCGTCGATTTGAAAATGAAGGACAAAGATAAGGGATTTAGAGAATACGGGTGTGGCTTTGTACGGGTCCGGGCATCCTTAGGGGTCGACAGGAGCTATTTCTGTAGACCAGCAGATCATTTTCTTTTGGCGGATTTTCATCTTCTATAGCCCCCAGCTGCTATCCGCTGCACTTGGTAAAAACAGGCAAGACATCCCCATACCCAAAGTGCGTGACAGGCAACGTATAAAGCACCACCCAATAAACGATCACAATTTATGCCACAATCAATTTTTTGAAATATTTTTACAGGCCAGTGCCAATTTTACACATAATTACACCCAAAAGCAGCCATTATGTCATCTATGTCAACGCGATCTGAACCAACTGTCACAACCCCTAAGCCTCCGACGGCAGGAGGGATTCTTCAGCAGGTTTTGCGTAGGCGCTACAAAGCTACGACTGCCAGTCTGCTGATGACAAGCCTTATTATCCTCTTTTTACTGTTGGGCAACAGCTGCGATCCGGGCAGTGAGCGCGACATCCGCGACTACTACTTCCCGGTAAAAACCCTGTCGGAGGGACTCGTATACGAGTACACCCCTGTCGGACAGGTCGACTCCCTGCGCACCGGCGCTGAGTACTGGTACTACCGAAGTCTGCCCACCGACTCGGCCATCTACCTGACGGTAGCTTTTTACGACCGCAACTTCACGCCCACGCAACTTTCCAGAGAGCAGCTCACCAATGCGGGCATGTACCTGCAGGACCTCTACTTATACGAGACCGACAGCAGCGGCCGGCAGCAGCAAGTGCGTACGGAGATCCTGTCGCCCTTGGTTTTCCCCTTCAGCCTGCGGCCTGCGCAGCGAGAGACTTTTCCCTACCGACTTAGATTTCAGCTGCCTTCGCAGCCCCACGGAACGACTACCCTCAACCTGTACCGGCAGTATGCGGGCGACACTACGGTTGTCTTTCGGGGTAAACAATACGATGCGCTCGTATTCAACCTGACGGGCTCCGTCGACCAGCGCGACAGCCTCCTTGGCGACATAGAGCCCGCCTTCAGCGGGCAGGAGATTTACGCCAAAAAGCTGGGGCTCTATGCCTATTGGCGCGACTATGGCGGAGCGGCTCTGCGCTACCGCCTCAACGACACTTACCCCATGAGCCGGCTGGAGGCTAAGAGCCGGCAGGCGCAGCAGTAATTTTTTGCCCTCAACGCTCCGACCAGCCCTTCAGCGACAAGCTGATGGAGCCCGTCTGCCGATTGAAGCTGAAGACCACTTCATCGAAAGCCGGCGCTTTCCACTTGGCGCGGGGGTTGCGGGAAAAAGCGTAGGGCTCCTGCGGTATCCCCATGGCGTTGGTGTCCAGCTTGCCGTTGCCGTTGAGGTCGTGAAAGGCGGCCACTGCGTAGCGCCCTTCCGGCAATGCCGGCACCTCGATGACCATATCCGCCCCCCGCTCGAGGGGTCGGATGGCCTCAAATACAGCGTTGGCGCGATTGTCGAAATCGCGCTGATTGGCGTAGACGGCCAGGTGAATATGCCCTTTGCCAGCCTGGCTGGTATTGAGGCGGACCTGCAGGGAGGCTGTCGCAGAGGTTTCCATAGGTAAGTAATAAGCGATGAGTAATACGAACAATAACGGCATAAGCAGGCAGTTGGTTTTTTCGTAAAAAGCTCCGCAGCGGCCCGGCGCCTATGGCGGTGGGGCAGAGCTGCGGGCCGGCAGGCCCAAAAGCCAAAGCGCCCAAGGCGGCAGCGCCGGCAGCGCTAAACGGCCAGCGCCTGTGGCGGCAGCGCACAGCTACGGGCCGGCAGGCCCAAAAGCCAAAGCGCCCAAGGCGGCAGCGCCGGCAGCGCTGAACGGCCAGCGCCTGTGGCGGCAGCGCACAGCCGCAGGCGAGCGAGCCTCGCACCCAAGCCGGCACGGCTCCTAACCCATCATCCCCGTCTGGTGCAGTATGGGCAGCTGGCCGCCATAGGTTTTGCGGATATTTTCCTCCGTAAAAATCTCCCTGGTGGAGCCAAAGGCCACGAGTCGCTGGTTGATAAGAATAATGCGGTCAAAATAATTGGCCACCGTAGACAGATCGTGATGTACAACAAGCAGGGTTTTACCTTGTTGTGCCAGCGTCTGCAAGAGTTGTATGATTTTTTCTTCCGTCGTCATGTCTACCCCCACAAAAGGCTCATCGAGCAGCCAGATATCTGCCTCCTGGCACAAAGCCCGCGCCAGAAAGACCCGCTGCTGCTGCCCGCCCGAGAGGGCGCCAATCTGGCGGTCGCGCAGCGACTCGATACCCAGCTCCTGAAGCGCTGCCATCGCTTTGGCATGATCGTCGGCCGTAAGTCGCTCGAAGACCCGCTTGTGCGGATAACGCCCCATGAGGGTCACGTCGTATACCGTTGCCGGAAACGACCAGTCGATGTCGCTTTTTTGGGGCAAGTAGACCATCTCCTTGCGCTGTTCCTCCACAGGGCGGTCATGGATGCGCACCTCACCCGTCGTATTGCCCTCCGATAGCCCCAGGATTGCTTTAAACAAAGTAGACTTGCCCGCCCCGTTGGGGCCGATGAGTCCGTACACATGGCCGGCTTCCAGGGACAGGAAAATATTACTCAGCACCCGCTTGCGATCGTAGGAAACTGACAGTCCCGCTATTGAAATTGCATACTTCATACCCACTTATTGAGACGATACACCATATATATAAGACTCCCCAGCATGAGCACCGCCACCAGCGCCATAGCGCCCGGCGGCTGCCGCGGGGGGGCTGCCGGATTTTTTTTACCCGCCCCCGACAAAGCCGCGGCGATCAGCCGGCTGTTGTGGCGCAGCATGGCCACGTAGGTGGCCGCCGGGCTGAGGCTGTCGCCCAGCGCATCGGCGTACAGGCTGCCGCCGATGGCGACACCATTGTCGCGGGCAATCTGCTCGAT
>JAUMBM010000102.1:0-6253 GCA_032115735.1 Saprospiraceae bacterium | reverse complement strand
GCGGCTGAGCAGGTACGCTTGGCGGTAGCTGACGGCTATCAGCGGTTGCTGGCTCCCGGGATTGAAACAGAATTTCGGCATCTGTCAAAGGAACGTGCTGATAAAGAGGCTATTGATGTGTTCGTGGCCAACTTGCGGCAATTGCTGCTCTCGGCCCCCTTGGGCCAAAAACGGGTGATGGGCATCGATCCGGGCTTCCGTACGGGCTGTAAAGTGGTTTGCCTGGATGAAAGCGGGAGCCTGCTGTCCTACGATGCCATTTTTCCCAATCCCCCACAGAATGATGCTTTTGGCGCAGCCATGAAGCTTGAAGAGCTGGCCGACCGCTTCGCGGTGGAGGCCATCGCGCTGGGCAGCGGCACTGCCAGCCGCGAGACGGCTGCTTTTTTGAGGGGTGTCAACTTCGACAGGCCTGTTGAAATCTTTGTCGTCAACGAGGCGGGGGCTTCTATCTACTCGGCTTCGGACCTGGCACGGGAAGAGTTTCCTGACCATGATATCACGGTGCGTGGTGCTGTCAGCATCGGCCGCAGGTTGCTGGATCCGCTGGCAGAACTGGTCAAAATAGATCCCAAGAGTATCGGGGTAGGTCAGTACCAGCACGATGTCAATCAGCCTATGCTGCGCGACAGCCTCGACCGTACGGTAGAGAGTTGTGTCAACAGCGTGGGCATCAACATCAACACAGCCAGCAAGCACCTGCTGACCTATGTATCTGGCCTGGGCCCTGCGCTGGCGCAGAATATCGTCACCTATCGTACAGCCAACGGTCCTTTTCGCTCGCGCCGCGAGTTGCTCAAAGTGAGTCGCCTCGGAGAAAAGGCTTTCGAGCAGAGTGCCGGCTTCCTGCGCATCCGGGAGGCCGCTAACCCGCTCGACAATACGGCTGTCCATCCGGAGCGTTATGCGCTGGTGGAACGCATGGCAGCAGATCTGGGAGTTGGCGTAGCAGAGCTGATTGCCCGGCCTGAGCTGCGCCGCCGGATCAGGCTGCAGGACTACCTGAGCACTGATGTGGGAATGCCTACGCTCAGGGATATTCTGGCCGAACTCGATAAGCCCGGCCTCGATCCGCGGGGACAGGCCAAACCGTTTGACTTTGGCAATGTTTCTACTATAGAGGATTTGCAACCCGGGATGATACTGCCGGGGATCGTGACCAATATTACCAACTTTGGAGCCTTCATTGACATTGGCATCAAAGAGAAGGGGCTGGTACACATCTCGCAAATCGCCGATAAGTTTGTCAAAAATCCGGCCGACGTGCTGCGCCTCAACCAGGAAGTGCAGGTGAAGGTGCTTGAGGTGGATGTCTCCCGTGCAAGGGTACAGCTCAGTATGCGGGGGCTCTGATCAAAATAAAAAATGAATGAGAGACAAGCAGTTGCGGTATTTTACTTTCATCGTGCTCGGCTATATGCTACTGGCTTTCGTCTGGTGGTCCGTGCTGCTTTTTACCAAAAACAGGGACGCCTTTCAGGCAAAAGTGGAATTGCAAAAGATGGGCATGGTCGCTGAGGGACTGGTAACGACAGAAGCCGACTTCTACAGCAGCGATCGCTATCTCGAGCTGGAAAAGCACTACCGGCGGCAGGAATACATGATCATCGGAGAGTCATTGGCGCTCATCCTCAGCGTACTGGCGGGCATTTATATTATTTCGGGGGCTTTCAAACGCGAAATGGAGGCTGCCCGGCAGCAGCGCAACTTCCTGCTGTCGATTACGCACGAACTCAAATCGCCTCTGGCGGGTATCCGCCTCGTACTGGAAACGGTGTTGCGCCGGAGTCTTAATGCCGAACAGATCCGCCGACTGGGAGAAAATGGCATGCGGGAAACCGATCGCCTAACCAAGCTGGTCGAAGATTTGCTGCTCTCCGCCCGGCTGGAGTCTGCCTACCAGCCCAATCGTGAGCCGATTGATCTGGAAGAGCTGTTGTCGGATTGTTTGGAGCGTATACGGCACAAGCAGGCAGATTTTCAGTGGGTTTTTACCTGCACAGATCACCTGCCGGTGGTTGAGGGGGACAAGGCCGGCCTGCATTCCGTCGTGACCAATCTGCTCGAGAATGCCGCCAAATACAGTCATCCGCCGGCTAAAATTACCCTGAGCTTGCGAAAGATTGACAACCATTGGCTTGAGATAAGTGTTTGTGATGAGGGCATGGGTATCCCGGATGCCGAAAAAGCTAAGGTTTTTGAAAAATTTTACCGCGTGGGCAATGAGGATACCCGTCAAACCAAAGGCACCGGGCTGGGTTTGTTCATCGTCCGGGAGATTGTCCGGGCGCACAGGGGGACAATAGAAATCGCCGACAACAAGCCTCGGGGCACAGTCTTCAATATCCGCCTGCCACTTTGACAAGCTCGCGGAAATGCAGTCTTCAGATTGTTTACTTTTTGACTTTCTTTTGGGAAATTAATAAATGAAAAGTAAATCCACCCATTTTGGGGTGGCGTCAGCCACCTAAAAATGGGTGATAACAGCCTCATTTTAAAAATACTAATTTGCCTTATATCATGCACAGAATCTTGCTTGTCGAAGATGAAGAGAGTATCCGTGAAACGGTTAAGTTTAATCTGGAAATTGATGGCTACGAAGTCGTTACGGCTGCACATGGCCTTGATGCGCTGCGCTATGCCGACTCACAGCATTTTGATCTCATCATTCTGGATGTTATGCTGCCGGAAATCGACGGTTTTCAGATATGCGAAAAACTGCGCCTTACCAACCGCGAGGTGCCCATCATTTTTCTGACAGCCAAAGACAGCGCCCAGGATCGCATTGCCGGCCTGAAGCGGGGAGGAGATGATTACCTCACCAAACCTTTTGTGCTCGAAGAGCTGCTGCTGCGCATCAAAAAACTGATTTCTCGCAGTTCCCGACAACCCGAAACCATAGCGGATGTCTATGTTTTTGCGGGGAATGAGGTCAATTTTGCTACTTTTGAAGTGAAAGGGCGCAACGGCGATTTTACACTTACCAAAAAAGAAGCTATGCTGCTCAAACTGCTGCTCGACCGAAAAGGAGAAGTGGTGAGCCGCCAGCAAATTCTACAGGCGGTCTGGGGCTACGACGTGTACCCGAGTACGCGCACCATCGATAACTTTATCCTCTCTTTCCGCAAATATTTCGAGGAAGATCCCAAAAATCCGGTGCTTTTTCTGTCTATCCGGGGGGTAGGGTATAAGTTCGTAGAATAACAACCCGGATCAGTCACTGCCGGCTCGTATACGCCGGCTGTGAAAAAATATGCTGTTTGTGATTTGTGTTACTTACAGCAGCTGCTGCCGACACCTATCTTTGTGACATCAAATGCAAAAAAAACATTAGCTATGTCAATCCATCAGGTATTACAACAGCCGGGTGCTACAGTCATCGATGTTCGTGAACCATTCGAGTTTGCCTCCGGTCATCTGGAAGGCGCAGTCAATATACCGCTGGGTGAGGTGCCTGCACGTTCGCAGGAAATATGTGGCATGAGCAAGCCCATCGTTGCCTATTGCCGTTCAGGTATGCGCTCAGGACAGGCAGTGGCCTTTCTGAAGGCTCAGGGATGCAGCGAGGTCTACAACGGTGGCAGCATCATGGACCTGCTGAACTAAGTCTGCGCTTGCTGGGATAAAAAACAGGCGCTTATTGATTTTTCTCTGAAAAATCAATAAGCGCCTGTTGGGTGAAAGCCCTTTTGGGTGGCTTCGGCCGCCCAAAAGGGCTTTCGTACTATTTGGGCACAATCACATCCAGTGCCTTCTGGCGAATTAGTGCATTGAGTGCAGGAATATCTACGGATTTGATCTGCTTCCAGCGATTGAGTTCAGCATCAATGGCAGCCTCCATTTCTGCCTTGACCGTCAGCGCAGCCGCTGTCGGCCGGAAGTTGCCAACACTTGTTAATGCATTCAGGTGCGCCAGCTTGTTGGTCAGCCGGATGGGGTAGTTGAGCGGATCCTGGCCACTTCGGTTCTTGGTCTGGTAGAGTGTTTCCTCGACAGACGCCATACGCTTCATAATGGCTTTGGCGGTATCTACGACCTCCGTTTGTGATTTGGCATCGAGCCGGTCGACAAAACCCTGCAATTGGCTGCGCAGATCCCGTATGTCTATGATTGCCTGATGTGCTTCACTCACTTTGTCTTGTACCTCTTTCATAAAGTTAAACTGAGCGAGGTAATCCTCCTGGCTGGCTGCTGCACGCGGATCTGGCAGGATGCGGAAATTTTGCTCCAGCACCCGCTCGCCTATGCTGAGTTTGGCTTTGTAGTTACCCGGTATAGCCCGCGGACCATTGACACCTGCCCACCAGAGGATCATACCGTCGAATCGGGTACCCGCCGGGTAAGATAAATCCCAGTTGAAACTGTTGGCACCTGCTTTGACAGTCAGCTTGTCGCGGTCTTCTTTCGCCTTGGTCGAGAATTCGCGAATCAGGTCACCGTCTTCTTCGTAGAAGGCCAGTTTGATAGCTACAGTATCTGCGGGCATCGTCTTGATGAAGAAATGCAGGCTGATGCCCCCGGGATGATTCTGTCCTTCGCGCTTGCTGGGGCCTCCCTGACCTCCACCCATGCGGTAACTATCCAGCGGTTTGTACAAGTAGCTGTCGCTGGCAGCAACTTTATCGCTTAGCTGATGAAGGGGGCTGAGATCATCAATCATCCAGAAGCTCCGTCCCTGCGTAGCTGCAATGAGGTTATCATTTTTGATGGTCAGGTCGGTAACGGGCACGATGGGTAGATTGAGCTGGAAGCGCTGCCAGCTGCGGCCGTCATCGAAACTGATATACATACCCGTTTCAGTGCCGGCATACAGCAAACCTGCCCGCTTGGGGTCGGCCCGTAGTACGCGGGTGAAATGAGTAGAGTCAATCCCCTGCGTGATAAGTGTCCAGCTGCGGCCATAGTCGGTCGTCCTGTACAAATATGGTTGATAATCACCTAGTTTGTAGCGCGTGCCGGCCACATACAGTCCTCCTTTTTCGAAGGGGTGGATATCAACACTGTTGATCATCATCCATTCAGGCATATCGGGCGGTGTGACGTTGGTCCACGTCTGTCCTCCGTCGCGGGTCAGGTGGATGAGACCATCGTCAGAGCCCGTCCAGATGACACCTGCCTCGTGATGAGACTCTGCTGCCGCAAAAATGGTGCAGTAGTACTCCACGCCCGTATTGTCCTTGGTGATAGGTCCCCCGCTGGGGCCCAGTTTGGTGGAATCGTTGCGCGTAAGGTCGGGACTGATGGTCTTCCAGCTGTGACCCTGATCGGTGGATACATGCAGTTGATTGCTGCAGGCATACAGCTTTTGGGGGTCATTGGGGGAAAAAAAGATGGGGAAATTCCACTGGAAGCGGTATTTCATGCCTTCAGCGCCATAGCCCATGGGGTTGTCGGGCCACACGTTGATGGCTTGCTCCTGCTTGGTGCGGTGATTCATGCGGCTCAGATAACCGCCATAGCTGCCACCATAGACGATGTCATTGTCGAGCGGATCTACGGCCAGATGAGCACTTTCACTCCCCGCGCTTTCTTCCCAGTCGCGCTCACCGATGGCATAACCGTCGGTGCGATGGGCTATGCGGACGGTTGAATTGTCCTGCTGAGCACCATAGATGCGATACGGAAAGTGATTGTCTGTCACTACGCGATAAAACTGTGCAGTGGGCTGGTTGAAGTAAGTGCTCCAGTTTTCGCCTCCGTCAAAAGTCACCTGTGCACCTCCGTCATCGGCGATGATCATGCGCTGGTTATCTTCGGGAGCAATCCACAGGTCGTGGTGATCACCATGCGGGGCATTGTAAGATTTGAAGGTCCGTCCACCGTCGGTACTTTTGTGGTAGCTGACATTGAGGACATAGACGATCTCCGGATCCTGTGTATCAGCATAAATTCGGGTGTAATACCATGCACGCTGGCGAAGGGCCCGGTTATCATTGACTTTTGTCCAGTTGTCACCGCCGTCATCGGAGCGATAGACACCGCCGTTCTCATTTTCGATGATGGCCCATATTCGTTGGCTGTTCACAGGCGATACGGCAATGCCGGCGATGCCCCACAGGCCGGTGGGCAGCCCCTTGTTTTGGGTTATTTTTTTCCAGGTGTCACCGCCATCGGTACTTTTCCACAAGTCAGATCCTTCACCACCGCTTTCCAGGCTGTAAGGCGTGCGGTGCACGCGCCAGGTGGCAGCAAACAGGACGCGCGGATTGTTGGGGTCCATGACGAGATCGATGGCGCCTGCATCGGCGTTGGC
>JAUMBM010000101.1:0-2636 GCA_032115735.1 Saprospiraceae bacterium | reverse complement strand
AAAGTGCAGCGCACCGATGTGCGCATCATAGCGGCCACCAATGTGAAACTGGAGGAGAATATTCGCAAAAATAAGTTCCGCGAGGATCTTTTTTATCGCCTGAGTACGGTGCCCATTCAGCTACCCCCCCTGCGTGAGCGGCGCGAAGATATCATTCTGCTGTTTCGAAAATTTGCCGTCGACTTTGCAGAAAAGTATCGTTCGCAGCCCATACAGCCTGATGATGGCGCCCGCCTCATACTCGAAAACTATAGCTGGCCCGGCAATATCCGCGAGCTCAAAAATGTGGCCGAACAACTTTCGGTGCTGACCGAAAGCCGTCAGTTGGATGCAGCTTCGCTCGGGAAGCTGATGCCCCATCTGCTCAATCGCAACCTGCCTTCTGCGGCCTCCGCTACCGAAGCCGGCGCCGGTATGCAGGAACGGGAAATCCTCTACAAGCTGCTTTTCGATATGAAGGGGGATCTCAATGATCTCAAATCACTGGTCTATGAGCTCATCCGGGGCAATAACCTCCGGGTGCCTGATACCATGGCCACCCGCAGCTTTGCATTGCCCTTGTCTATGGGCAGATCTGACAACGCCATGCCCGCAGCGGCACCTATCGGACTACCCTCACAACCCTCACTCGCTGAGACAACTGCCAATGAAGAGGCGACGCCCGGACTGGGCGAGATCCGGCCTATTCTGCTCGATGGTAAAGATAGTTTCTATTCCACCGAAATTGTCGAAGACAATCTTTCCATTATCGATAACGAAAAAGATCTCATTCGCAAGGCCTTGCGCAAGTACCACGGACGCCGCAAAGATGCTGCCCAGGAACTCGGAATCTCCGAGCGCACACTCTACCGCAAAATCAAAGAGTACGATATCAATAGCTGATAGCTGTACAAGCAGTAGCCCCATCTTATATACATCCTTACTCACGACCTCAGTCGCTCAGCTCAACCCATCTAAGCAGGTTAAATATTCAAAAAAACAAGTATATAAATTATGAATTAGATAAATTATTCATATATTTGCTGAGCATTCCAGTTAATTCGTGCGGTAAAGCCAGGTGACGCAATCTCTCCCCCCTCTTTTGTCCCCGGCATAGATGCACATATTCCCAAAAATTTTAATTTTTTTGAATTTCTCGCTTGTTTTCCCCCCTGTATTGCATTTTTGGCACGTATTTTGATATTTATTAAAGTGTTGAGGTTAGGCTACAAGAGATGGACAAAAAAGAATTTATGTATTACATATTATTTAAATATGTCATACCTTTGCAGCAATCCTTAAACCTCATTTTTTTGTAAACCAATTTTCAGGAGCACTATGAAAAAAGACAGATCAAAGAAAAGCGACGCAAGGGGAGCGCCAATTCCTCCACCTGTACATGAACAATGCTGCTTACCTGCCACGTAATGGCAAGCAGCAGTCGGGCGTAAGTTGCCTGTTAAGCCGGAAAAAATCAGTCAATAGCTGCTGAAGCGGGAGATCTGCAATCAGGAGGTAGCAACTGGCTTCCGTGCTATGCGTCCTCAGTGGACATTTGTTTTGATGTAGAGCGGTGAGAGAAGCAAACTAAACGTATAAGGCGGTTTTTTTACGGAATATGTGCGTTCTGCGTGCTGTCTGAGCATTGACTTGCGGTGCTGACAGGTATATGCAGATGTACATTGACCGGAGCGGGTATGTTCGCCATACGTGTTATTGTCATCGCTTGCATTCAAGACAATCCGGTTTGCTCTCCAATCCAATCCAGTCAAATCAAATCAGGCAAAAGCGCTCATGAGTTGCCGTGCGGCAACCGGTGTTCGCAAGGACGTCTGTGGGTAGAACAGCCTGCAGACCTGTAGGTCCCATTGTTCAACCATTCTCACTTGCACAATGAAACAAACGACTTCTAACAAATCCATCGAAGGCTTGTTGCTGCTCGTACTGCTGTTGGCGGGCTTGTACGGCGCAATGAGTGTACTACGGGGGCAGCAGGACAAGCCTGCTATCGCCAGTCCCGGTGTGGAGGTTCCGGGGATGGTCGTAGATGACACTGAATACTAGCGTGTATTCTGAATTTTTTGCCGGAGGCCAGGGTTGACTACTTTGCGTATTAGGTATTTTCGGAGCGCACAGCCGGGGCTTAGCCGACTAAACAGAGGTGAAAACCCACGGAAAAACAGCCGTTTGGGGCCTGGCCTGAAAGATCCGGAACACACGCTTATGAAAACAGGGGACGCCTGGGGTGAGTTTGCTCATCTCAGGCGTTCAAAAATCCACACCAGCAGGCTTTTCTTGGCCGTAATAATTTCCGCTTGTCCTTTCATTTCCGGGGTGAGTTCCAGGGTATAGTTGCTGGACGTCACCAAAGGATCAGGAAACTTGATTTCAAAAGGGATTTTTCCTTCGAGCGTAGGCACTTTGCCTTTCCAGCTCACTTTGGCAGTCACAGCGCCAAACTCGTGAAAGGGATAGTTTTCAAACTTGACGATTACTTCCTGGTCGACGGCAACCTTGCCGGATCCATTGGCTTTGAGGCCTCCGCGGCCGACAATTTCGTTGGTCTGCAGCGGTGAAATAACCGCGAGGTCGCGCCCGCCGGCATACTGCCAGTAATAGCCTTCCCGCAGACTTTTATCAAACATCACCACGCCATT
>JAUMBM010000100.1:0-7161 GCA_032115735.1 Saprospiraceae bacterium | reverse complement strand
GCTTCTTTTCAGCCTTGGCATGCGATTGTGCTGCAGATGTTCAACGATGCCGACAATTACAAAACCAACAACTTTTTGTCTTTTCTCGAGTTCTCTGTCGATTTTTTTGCCGGGCAGTCGCTGCGCTTCCTGCCCAATGCGGTATCCTGGAAAATTAACAGCCCGCAGTATAGCTGGCGTTACCAGCAGCAGCCGGTGCTGCTGGTGTCAGAGACCGACCTGATTGCCTTTCGCCGGGAGGATTCTATCCGGGTAAAAACTACTTCAGGCTCATTTTTGCCGGTGAGCGGCACCTGGAAAGGGCAGGGAGGAAGTGTTGACTGGGGAGGAACTCGCCTTGGCGCTACGGTATATGCGGAGCTGGCTGGCTACGAACTGGATGTGCGCACCAGCCTGCTCGAAGTAGATACGGCCAGGCTGCATTTTCCCCAGTTTCTGGGCAATCGCAGCACGTTGGGCAGCTTCAGCCATAAAATCGTATCCGATACGACCCGCACTACTTTCCCGCGTTTCACTTCTTTCGACAATAACCTGAGCCTGCAGAATGTAGGGGAGGGTATACAATTGAGAGGCGGGCTGCGTATCGAGGGGGGGAGCATTTATGCGACCGGCAGCCGCGACCAGCCGGCCCGGCTGGCTATGTATGGCAAAAACCTAAAACCTTACCTGATTGCCGATGGCAATAGTATCCTGCTGCGCTCCAGCGAAAAGATTACGGGAAGCCAGCTGCGGACTTCGGTTTATTTCAATCAGGACAGTCTGTATCATCCTTCTATCGGGCTGGTAGTCAATCTGGCAACTAAAGAGATCCAGCTCAATCGCGGTCGTACCGGGGCTGATCGCAATCCTTTTTTCCACAGCTTTCACAAATTTACCATCGATGCCAGTGAAGTGGCTATCTTTCCCGACCGCGACTCTATGGTGATCGGGCGGCCGTTGCCGGGCTATGCACTTAAGCAGGATGTGGCCTTTGAGAGTTATGATTTTTACAATCCTGCTGAGTACCTGCGCATACAGAATACGGGTACTGTCAATCCCATCGCTATCATGAAGGCAACCGCCGATCGCGAGGGCACCAACGTCATGCCGGCTGCCTTGCTTGCCAGCCGCATCAACAGCCGGTTTACGGTCGAGTCTATACAGCCGCTGCTGTATGATCTCATGTCCAAGGGCTTCATCTACTACGATTCCGAGAAGCAGCTGGTGGAAATAAAGGATAAGGTGTTCCGCTATGTTGAGGCGAGCCAGAACAATGGTGACTACGACCTCATCCGCATCGTCTCACAATCAGAGGGTATCAATGCTACGGCCAGCCTCTCGCAGGGCAACACCCTGCTCGAAGGGGTGGAAAGTATCGTTTTTAGCCCCAAAAACCGCGTGGCGGCCCGGCCTGTAGGCGGGCAGTTTTTGCTGAAAGCAGATCGAAATCTTGATTTTGACGGCCGCCTGTTTGCGGGCTATACGCGCATGGAGGGGAAAGGGCTGCATTTCAACTACCGGGATTTTGCGGTTCGCCTCGATTCTGTGCGCTACTTTGATCTCTTCGAGCCCATCGATTCTTTTGATAGTGAAAATCGCCGGCAGGCGCTGAGTATTAGTTCCCGCATTGAGCATCTGTCCGGGGTGCTGCTGATCGATGCGCCCGGCAATAAATCAGGCAAGGAGACAATCCCTATGTTCCCTTCCCTGCAGAGTAAAAGCTATAGCTACGTATACTACGATCAGGCCAGCGATCAGCAAGGGATCTACACCCGTGACTCCTTCTACTTTAAAATCAATCCTTTCAGCTTCCAAAAGCTTAATAATTACGAGGTCGAAGATATTCGATTTGCCGGGGTGCTCGAATCCGCAGGCATCTTCAGGCCTATCAGCGAGACGCTGGTGCTGCGAGAGGAGGATAAGTCGCTGGGCTTTGCGTCTAAAACGCCTGCCACGGGCGAGGATGTATACGGGGGCAAAGGGCGCTATACCGGGGGGGTGGATCTTAGCAATCGCGGGCTGCTGGGTACGGGCAATCTTCGCTACCTCGGCGCTTCTATCAATGCCGAGGATATTAATTTTTTCCCCAAACAGACGCTGGCCAGTGCGGATCGATTCGATCTTGAAGAGGTGCGCACGCAGCCCGAGGTGCCACAAGTGCGGGGGGTGGATGTAAAAATTGACTGGCGACCTTACCAGGATAGTATGTATGTGCGCTCGGAAGTGGCGGGTTTTGATCTCTATAAGTCCGGGCAGCATATTTTCGATGGCACGCTCATTCTCACACCCGGTGGTCTGAAAGGCGATGGCAGCCTGCGGTGGCCGCAGGCGACTATGCAATCGGCTCTTTTCGATCTGGGGGCTTTTTCTGCCCGCGCTGATACTATGGGCATCAAGATTAATGCCCTTGAGGGGGATGACCGTATTGCACTGCAATCGGATAATATGAACGGGAAGGCCGATTTCGATGCTTCTTTTGGCTCTTTCGCTTCCAACGGGGAGGCGCTCGATATCCTTCTGCCTTATAATCAGTATCAAACATCCATGGGGGGCTTTGACTGGGATATGAAGGGCGAACTCATCACCATGAAGCCGCCGGCTGGCCGACTGGGTCTTTTTACCTCTACACATCCCGACCAGGATGGTCTTAGCTTTGAAGGAGAAAACGCTACCTACAACCTGCGCACGTCAGCTTTGCGCGTTACGGGTGTGCCGTATGTAATTGCTGCCGATGCATTTATTTACCCGGATAGTCAGGTGGTTGATATTGATCCGGCCGCCAGTATGCGCGTACTCAACAATGCGCGTATCACGGCTGACACACTCAACCAGTACCACGTCTTCAACCGGGCGGTAGTGACTATTGCGGGTAAAAGACGCTATACGGCCAGTGGGTATTATGAATATAACCTGCCTACGAGGGCGCAGGAGATTTTTATCCAGAACATTGTTGGCCAACCCGTAGGTAAGGGCCTGCAAAGCCAGCGGAATTCCGTCACCCGCGCCACAGCAGATATAGAACCTGCTGACTCACTATTCATTGACCGCAAGACGCGCTTTTACGGTACCATGAGTCTGAGCGCTGAAGCCAAGGAAATTTTGTTTGATGGCTATGCGCGTATCGACGCAGAGAAGCTACCGGGTGCGTACTGGTTTCGGGTAACGAGCCCAGGCGATAAAAATAATCTTATCATTCCTTTTGATGTGCCTGCCAGCGATGAGAACGAGCCACTGCACACGGGTTTCTTCCTCAGCAAGGAGTCGGCCGAAGTATACCCCCGGGTGATGATGCCGCTGCAGTATCGCAAAGATCGCCCGTTGCTGCCGATCAAGGGCTTCTTTGATTATGATGAGGCGCGCGATGTATATATCTTCGGTGATTCTGTAAAAGTGGTGACCAAAGACGGACTCAGGGGCAATAAACTGGAGTTTAACAACCGTACGGGCAACCTGACTGCCGAGGGGCGTTTCGAACTGGGGTCGGGACTCAAATATTGTTCTATGGAGGCCGTGGGAACTGTCGAGGGGGTATTCCCTCCGCCGGTCGTAGCGCCCAAGCCTGCTGCTCCTCAGCAAAATGATAATATGATGATGGCTGATGAGCCAACGCAGGAGGAGGTACAGGCTGCTGCTGAACTGCCTCCGCCACCTGTAGTCAATGTGGACTGGATGGCTGGCCTCGTGTTCAATATGCCCGATAACCTGCTGTCAATTATTGCCAATGATCTTAAGTCGGCAACCTATGCTTCCCGACTGATCACCTACATCACGGATCTCGACTATCACCGTAAGGCTTTCGCTAATTTTTTTGCCCCCGGTAAGGATCTGGAGGAGGCTCTGAGCGGTCTAGGTCTTGGCTTTGTAGAATTTCCTAAAAGAATGGTTCCCCAGACTTTCGTCTTCAGTCGCCTGAAGATGCAATGGAACCGTGACTACCAGTCTTTCGTGTCTATGGACAAACAAAATGGCCTCATCAGTGTCAATGGAGAAAGCATTGGCAAAATGGTGGAGTCCTATGTAGAGCTCCGCATGCCCTCAGATGATGACGATCGCTTATACATTTACATTAAGTCTCCAAGTGAACTGTTCTACTTCATTGGCTACAAGCAGGGGATTCTGAGCCTTTGTTCCAATAATCCTGAATTCATGCGGATTATAGAAGGTATGAAAGATAAGGACCGCGTTGTTCGTATGCCGGATGGCGAAACTTACGAAATTCAGGCGGTGGAACTGAGTACGGCAACTACTTTCCTGCGACGTGCACAGGCGGCGCAAACGCCTAAATAGACCGTTTGTTCGTTGAAAAGAGCCTTTCACCGACAATAAAATACCGTTTCTTATGGTAGTTGTATCTTGATTTTAAAAAAAACAGGATAAAATAGTTGCATATATCACAACGATAGACTTACTTTGCAACATGAAAGAGGTGTACTTGCAATTTTTTTTCACCTCACTTGCCGTTTTTGTCCCTTTATAAACTTGCTTGCCCGCTTCAACAGCGGTATCACAACTGTGGTGTGCAGTAGTCATTTGCCCTTTCCTTTGGGTTTATGTAAATGATTTCTACTCGCTCTTTCTGTGCATGTTTTACGATTTAAGGGATAGCCAAATGTATAAAAGGATAACCTCATCAACAGGTTCTGTGCAGAATCTGGCAGTCAGTCTTTTGTCTCTGCTGGTCATTTTGTTTAGTAGCCTGCATCTCACAGCACAACTGAACGTTTCTTTCAGCGTTCAACAGCCACCATGCTTCGGCCTTCCGTCGGGTAGCATTACGGCTACCGCCACGGGTGGGGTGGCTCCTTATATTTTCCAATGGAGTAACGGGCAGAGTGGAGCTACCATCAGTGGTCTTGTAGCCGGTAGCTATTCTGTAACGGTTACTTCTTCCAACGGACTTTCAACCATAAGATCAGCAACTGTGACGCAACCACCGCTCATCGTTGCCAATATAGATGCCGGCGGAGCGTGTACGGCTCCATTCAACTTAACCGCTGTCACGAGCGGTGGTGTTCCTCCATACAACTATCACTGGACTGGTGGTTCTACCGCCCAAACCTTGCCCAATGTGGCACCGGGTTACTACTGTGTTACGGTTACAGACCAAAATAATTGTGGTGCACTGGAATGCATTAATGTGGGTGCCAATGCAGTTAATCTGACCGTATTAGCTGTACCTGTTAGTTGTTTTGGAGGCAACAATGGCTCACTGACTGCTACTGCCAGCGGAGGGCAGCCTCCTTTCAGCTATGTGTGGAGCAATGGGCAGATTGGGAATGCTATCAGCAACCTTAGCCCGGGGCAGTACACGGTAACGGTTACGGATGCGGCAGAGTGCGTAGCAGTAGCCACAACGACCATCACCCAGCCGGCTGCTGCAGTCAATGTGACGTTCAATACGTCTCAGCCTGCCTGTCAAGGTTCTACCAGCGGTACCATCAATTCGGTTGTAACCGGGGGTACTGCGCCTTATTCTTACCTGTGGAATACCGGGGCTACAACGCCCTCGCTCAACAACCTGCCTGCCGGCACCTATTCCCTGACAGTGACGGATACGCGTGGCTGTCAGCGTACGGCTTCCACCGTACTGACCAATCAGTCTACATTGGCAGTCAGTGCCGTAGCAACTCAGCCGTTGTGTGGGGTAGCTAGTACCGGTAGTATCACTGCTAATGTCAGTGGTGGCTCACAGCCCATCACTTTTGCCTGGAGCAACGGGGCAACTACCCAGACCATTACCAGTCTGCCCGCCGGGGTGTATGCAGTAACGGTCACAGACGGAGTGGGTTGTGTGCGTACGGCCAGCGCTACCATCTCCAACCCGGCGGCGGCCATCAACCTGAATATTTCTGCCGTACAGATAAGTTGCTTCGGGGGTGCCAATGGATCCCTTACAGCCACTGCTAGTGGCGGTCAGCCGCCTTACAGCTATGCCTGGAGCAATGGACAGACAGTGTCAACCATTAACAACCTTACGGTCGGGCAGTACAGTGTAACGGTTACGGATGCTGCAGAATGTGAAGCTGTGGCTTTTGCAACCATCACACAGCCTTCTGCTGCCGTCAATGTAGCGTTAAATGTCATCCAGCCGATATGCCTGGGTTCTGCTAACGGTACTGTCAATTCAAATGTAACCGGAGGTACTCCGCCCTACACGTACTTGTGGAGTACAGGAGCTACAACCCCCGCGATCAATAACCTGCCTGCGGGGGCGTATACAGTCACGGTGACCGATACACGTGGCTGTCTGCGTACAGCTACCACTGTGCTGTCCAATCAGTCTACACTGGTAGTCAATGCAGTAGCAACGCAGCCTGCCTGTGGTGTCACAGGTACCGGTAGTATCACGGCCAGCATCAATGGGGGCTTGCCACCAATCACTTATGCCTGGAGCAACGGAGCAACTACCCCGACGATTACCAATCTGGTGGCCGGCGCTTATACAGTAACCGTTGTCGATGGGGTGGGCTGCCAGCGCATTGCCAGCGCAACCATCATCAACCCGGTGGCGCTGCAGATACAGCTCAGCAGCACGAATATGACGAGTTGTGCAGCCAATAATGGAACAGCCTCAGTGCTGGTTACTGCAGGTCAGGGGCCTTTTGCGTATGCCTGGAGCAATGGCGCAGGGACGGCCAGTATCAATAATTTGTCTCAGGGAACTTACTCAGTCACGGTTGTATCTCAGCAGGGGTGTACTGCCACGGGTAGTGTGACCATCACCCGCCCACCGGATGTATTGGCCAGCATTAGTGGCTCAACCGCGGCCTGTCAGAATAACTCAACGGCCAGCCTTACGGCGAATGCGAGTGCGGGTACGCCTCCTTACTTCTATAATTGGAGCAATGGTGCTACTACGGCTACCATTGTCAACTTGCCTGCCGGTGACTATTTACTTACCGTCACCGATGCATTGGGTTGTACGGCTTTTGCGCAGCGTACCATTGCGGCAGCTCCTGCGGTGGATGTTACGATTACGGGGACAACAGTGATTTGTGGACTGGGAAGTACGGGTGTGCTCATTGCAGCGGCTTCTGGCGGGCTGCCGCCTTATACCTACAGTTGGAGCAACGGGGATACCACGCAGGCCATCGACAGCCTTACTTCCGGTACGTATACGGTCACGGTTACGGATGCCAACAGTTGCCAGACCACGGGTGAGAGTAGCATTGTACAGGTAGC
>JAUMBM010000099.1:0-4294 GCA_032115735.1 Saprospiraceae bacterium | reverse complement strand
GCTGCAGCTGGTAGCGTCGGAAAAGTTGCATGGTGGCCAGCACGTCTTTCTCACAGTAATTAGTTATCCGCTCCAGCCCGTCTTCTTCCCAATAGACACGGCCTACCTGGCTACCGTCGATGTCATCCTTCGGAGAAGGAAAGTCCAATACGGCAGCCAGCAATTTCAAAGAAGCGTAGGACCGCCCGTCGCCAAACCTCCACATATCCATCGTATCCAGCAGATGCTTGGTTTCCCAAGGTTTCTTCCCCGCTACATCCAGCAGGCTGGGGGCAGGCAGGCCATTGATGAGCATGCGCCGGCAAAGGTAGGGGACATCAAACTCGCGGATATTGTGCCCGCAGAGGTAGTGTCTGGCAGGATTGTTGAAGTATTGTGCCAGCAGGCGCGAAAAATCAAGGAGCAGCTCCTTTTCGTCATGGCCTGCAAAAGACTTGAGCCTGACCTTGGGGGAACCACCTTTGTCGGGATAGGCAACACCCACCGAAATGCAAATGATCTTACCAAATTCCGCAGAAAGTGCCGCCCGGCCTTTGAAGGCAAGTGCCGCATCTTCGTCAGTAAAGACATCCCCCTCAGCCAGCTTACTCATCTTGGCGGCTTTATAGCGCCACTGCTCCTGCATGGGCTCACTGAGCTCTTCAAGCGAGGCCTTCTGGCAGACGGTCTCTATGTCAAAAAAGAGTATCTGGCTGATATCAATATGTTCCAACATAGCCGATTGTGTTTGTAGAGCAAGATACTATATCCGGGGCATATTTTAGCAAGTGGAAAAAATTAAAAAGCAATCGCCCCCTGCTTCCGACCGGAAACAGGGGGCGATTATCTGTAAGCAGCGAACTTACTACCCGCACGAATTAGTGCTGTACAACGATTTTCTCTGTACGCGCGCCGTTGGGCGTATTGAGCTGCAGGAAGTAAACGCCATTGGTCAGCTGACTGACGTCGTAGACGAAGCGACCTTCCTGGATATTGTCATAGCGGCGCTGGAAGAGTACACGGCCGGAAAGATCAAACAGGCGGATTTCTGCCCAGTCGTTCATGTCCTGCAGTTTCAGATCCAGCGTAAACAGCTCGTTGGCAGGGTTGGGGAATACCTTCATCAGGTTGTCTGCAGCCAGTGGCTCTGTAGCATTGAGGATAGGCTCGCCCTCCAGATCCGGGTTGTTGCCGATGCTGAGACGCATAACCGGTACGATACCGCGGCCGAAGCCTACCGTGCTGAACTCAGGCTCATCAGAAGCACCTACGGACAGCACGCTGGCGTAGCGCGGCATGTCAATAGAGTCCGTCAGGAATACCGTAGCACCGTAGTTGTAAGCCTCAGAAGCGGACATGAACAGTGGCTGGTCGGCAGAAGCTACATACTGCATGACAGCGAGATAGTAAGTGTCATCGGTCAGCGGGTAGGAATTGCCATCGAAATCGATGGGCACCGTAATCGGGTTCTGTCCCTCTGAGCCGGTGAATGTATATTCGTTGATGGACACAGGACCTACATACTCGTCCGGATTGGCCAGCAGGTCGCCGTTGACGTCACCCGCCCACTCATACAGGAAGAGGTTGACAGAAACACCTCCCAGCTGGGCTGCGTTGTCAACACCGAAAGTGAAGTAACGGGCGAAGTAGCCATCGCCACGAGGCATGTAGAAGCAGTTGCCGTAGTAGTAGCTATTGTTGGCAGCCGGTGCCACACCACGTGTACGACCTGTTTCCTTAGCAAAGAGCGTGTCATTGACAACAAACTGGAACAGGATAGTGTCGTTGGCAGTGCGATCTTCAGGCTGGCTGTGAGAAATCAGGTAGCGACCTTCATAGATGCCTGCCGTTTGGCTGGCTGCCGGCAGCACCTGACTGAAGAACACGTTTTCTGCCAGCGAGTCGGGCGTGATGGCGCCATAAGGATTGTTGGCGTTGTACACCTGCTCACCAGTGGTAGCATTGGTAATGCGCAGGTTGAGCACAACATCATTGGCCGTCAGACCGCCATTGTTCTGGATATCTGCCAGGAAGCGCATGTCTTCCGTCTGGCTGACCGGGGTCACCGCATTGGGTGCAATCGCAAAGAAGCTACGATTGACCTGCATATCGTAGCCAACGCGCTCTTTTACAACGATATCATCCAGCAACCAGAAGTAGAAGTCGGTAGCGAAAGTAAATTTGAGGCGAATCTCACTCGAGCCATCGATATCACCGGAAGGCAGCGGGAAGGTAACCTTATTGCGGCGCGTCTGGTTGGGGTTGAGCGTTGGATTGGCATTGATGGCCGGCCCCCAGGTCTGTCCGCCGTCACTGCTGATAGATACAGAAGAGCGAACGCGACCACCCAGATTATCAGCGGGCGCATCGGTGGGCGTATTGAGGAAAGCAACAGCCTGCGTAAATTCGATCTCCAGTGCACGGTCAGCAGCAGAGATGTCGATAACCGGAGAGATCAGCTCTGTCACATATTGCGGATAAGGCGGAGAACCCGGATTGTAGGTCGTACTACCCAGCGAAGACTGGAATACGAAGTTGGTAGACGCTACACCATTTAGACGGCTGGCCGACTGAATCGTGCTGCCGGCAGCGATATTGAACACACCAAAGCCATAGTTACCATTGGGTGACCATGTCCAGATATCGCCGCAGTCGCTAACTTTTTCATACGTGAACTCAAAGAAACCATTGGACAACACCAACTGTGTACCATTGTTGGCAAAAGTGATGTTCGGCCTGCCAGTGCCATAAAAAAGCTTCACCAAGTCCCGTGCTTCTGCCTGACTTTCAGGCTGAATAGAGGTGTTGGCTGCTGAAATGACGATGCCGTTGGCCTGGATATTGTTGGTTACGCCTGCCAGATTGAGGGCGGCAGTGTCCACCTGACTGACCAGCACGTTTCCTTCCAGCGTGTAGCGGCTGTAAACTGTACCGTAGTCGATACCATCATTGGTAGCGAAGGAAGCGGTATACTCCAGGTTGTTGAGGATACTGAAGGTAGCTGTTACCTCAATGTCTTCAGGCGGAATGGGAATACCTGCGAAAGTGATGCCCGACAACTGCCAGCTGCCCCGGTTGGCACCCGTGTTGTTGCCGCAGCGAAGGGTATTTACATCCCAGCCGAAAAGGCCGCGGGAGAAATTTTCAACCCAGATGGTGTCCTGAGCCGTCAGCTGTACAAGGCTGAGGGCCATGAGGAGTGAAAGTAATGTTTGCTTCATGAACAAGAAAATTTAGTTTTATGACTATTGATGCATACCGATAAGCCTTAGAGCTGCTATCCGGTGTTTGGGAGCTAGCGTGGGAATCTATCGCGCAAGCCCTACACTGGTAGTATCTTGCGCTTGGTTGTCGATAACCAGAACTACGCCTGTAAAGGCGCAAGGATGTCCGGCAATCGCCCGATTTTAGCCGGCTGAAAATTCGTAACAATCTTTAAGCTGAGAAGGAAGAGCCGCAACCGCAGGTTTCCTGAGCATTGGGATTGTTGAAAGTAAAGCCGCGATTGTTGAGTCCTTCTTCCCAGTCGATTTGCATGCCCAGCAGATAAATAGCGTGCGATTTTTGCATGAGCACGTTGATGTCCCCGATGCTAAATTGCTCATCATTGTCCTTCGGCAAGTCAAAACCAAGCACGTAAGAAAAACCGGAACAGCCGCCTCCCTTGACACCTATGCGGAGCCCATGGTCGGCAGGAATATTTTGCTCTTCGCGAATTCTGTGCAATTGCCGGATGGCTCCTTCTGTCAGTGAAACGGGAGCCGTCTTTGTTTCTACCACTTCCATCGTATGTCGGCGCTTTGTTTGGTTAATGTAACAAAAATAAACAACAGATTAACATCTGCGGGCGTCTTTTGGTTGTTTGGTACATTTTTTTACAAAAATTGAATGTACTTTTGCCCCAAGCCTACGCAAGGATTATGCAAGATATGGATATATACGGACATGTTATCATCAATATGCTGATCATGCTGCTGATGGCAGCCATCATCATATTGGCTGTCTATCTGCTGATAAAAAAAATGCTGCCGACGCTGGTGGCTGCGCGGGCTGTCAGCCAGCCCCCGCCCTCCAATATTGCCGTGGTTATGCCGCTGCGCTTGCAGGCCTACGAGCGGCTTGCGCTTTTTTGCGAAAGAATAGCCCTGCCTGCGCTTCTTTTCCGGCATCAGTCGGATGAAACCGTCAATGTGCTGCGGCTGACACTGCTGCTGGCCATACAGCAGGAGTACGAGCACAATATCAGTCAGCAGATTTACGTCAGTGACCAGCTGTGGCAAATTGTCAAGGCTACCCGGGACGACAGCAGTCAGCT
>JAUMBM010000098.1:0-7491 GCA_032115735.1 Saprospiraceae bacterium | reverse complement strand
TCGCCATCTCCGGACGTCCCCCGAGTGTTGACTTATCGCCGGGCGCAGAAGCCGCCGCGGCCTTAGCCTTAGCGGCCTCCTTCTCCTGCTCGAGCAACTTAGCTG
This sequence comes from Saprospiraceae bacterium, assembly GCA_032115735.1. Lineage (GTDB taxonomy): Bacteria > Bacteroidota > Bacteroidia > Chitinophagales > Saprospiraceae > JAUMBM01. Next base: position 7,386 of record JAUMBM010000098.1, on the reverse strand, counting down.
CCAGCTCTGCCTGTTCTTTGGGCGAGAGCTCGCTAATGCGCAGGAGACTGTCCTGCAAGCTGATTGTTTCGAGTGCCTGCGCGATGTCCGACAAGTTATCGCGCAACCGTTCGACGGACTTATAGCGCTCGTCCGTCTCGGGCATAATCAGCAGGGTACTGTCCATATAATTTTTGGCCGCGAGATAATCTTCCGTTTCGAAAAACAGATTGGCCAGTTTGTAGTAAGCCTCCGCCTTTTGGGGAGAGCTGCCGGAGCTGGCGGCCAGACTTTTGCGCAAGAGCGCGATTCCCTCATCCCGGTCATTTTGTTGGAAAGCTATATTGGCCATAGCATAATACAACTGATCGAGGAAGGGCTTATTCTTCTCATCTGCCGCCATTTTTTCAAGATTGCGCATAGCATCCTGAGCCGTACCGCGGCCACTCAGGTAGCTATTTTGCGCCATATTGAGGCGTGCACTGAAAGCCATTTCGTAAGACGGATGACTTTTCACCACTGTTTCGAAAGCAGCATAAGCAGCCTGGCTATTGCCATTGAGTTGGTGCAACTGTGCCAGGATATAGGAAAAGCGTGCGCGCAGCAGGCGATTGTCCGACAGTGCCACAGCATCTGTCAGATAAGTGATTGCCAGATCGTACTTGCGTTCTTTGATGGCCAGATACGCCTGAATGGCTGCGATTTCGTCCCGAATATCTGCGAAGGTAGCGGGATCCTGGTAGAGGTTATTGAGCAGGCGGCGGGCGCCGTCGTGGTTATCGCGTTCGACCAGTGTTTTGGCCAGCCAGAGCGACCCCTCCTGATAGGCGGGGCGATGCTTGAGAAAATAAGGATTGTCCTTATTGCTGTCAGCCTGTGGATCGGGTGCTGCTGCTGCAGGAGGCGTCTCCGGCTGGGCGGTGGGCGGTGCCGGCTTTTCAGCCGGGCCGGCTGGTTTGCGGGGCTGCGCAGAGCGCCCGCTGGAAGCTGCCTTTCTTCTTTTCTTTACCTGTCGGTTATACCTTTTACGCTCGCGCGCCTTTTGCTTGGCAGTCATAGCCGAAGAAGCGCGTCCTGCCTGACTACCCCCGCTGCTGCCGCTGCGTGCCGGCGGCTGATTTTTGGCGGATTTACCCTTCTGATTTTTAGCAGCGGCGCTGCTTTTAGGGTCTTCTTCCGGATACTCTGCCAGCAGGAAGCGGAAAGTTTTTTCGGCGCCCTCATAATCCCTTTTCAGGAACATAGCTTTGCCGGCCAATAGGTAGCAGTCATCGGCCCAATGGCTGTAGGGATGCAGATTGAGGACGATGGTCACCTTCTTGATAGCCGTATCCATATTGCCTGCGATGGCCAGCGGATTATCGGCTACCATATAAGCGTACATAGGCAGAAGCTTGCTGTAGTTGTCCTGATGCGACTCATCAAGCGCCACAAATCCTTGTTGAACAAGCTCTTCTGCATTGAAGTAGCCATTGTAGTGCGCTGTTGTATTGTGCCAGGCCTTACCCAGGCCCGACAATTCGCCTTTGCGCTTCTGCGTTGTACAGGAAGCCAGCACGAGTATAGCCGCCAGCGATATCCACAACAGTTTCTTCATCGTTATCAAGTTGCTCATCATTTTCGTACAAATCCGAACGGTAGTGACCAAGTTTCTTCCAGTGTCGTAAAGCCCGGGACAAATAGCCGGTGATGCGCGTATCCGATCTTTGGACTTACCGCTACACCCCTTTGGGCGTGTTCGGGACTTTCTCAGCGGGCTCAGGGCGGCTCTTTCCCCGCGGGTTTTCATTTTTTTTAGCCACACGGCGCCAGCCATACGCCTTCAAAAACGCAAAAACGCGCAAAAAAGCACCTCATCATTGTCTCCGGCAGAAAATCCTGAATGCGCTCTTATCCATTGATAAATGCATATCTTTGCATCTGTTGTCCGTTGCAGCACACAAAAGTACCTTATTTTATCGACTATCTAAACTGAAGCCCGCATCATTTGCGTTTATAGCTATTGAGCATTAACATTTAACACAGGTGCCGTGCCGGACGTTGTCCTTTGGGCTCAGCCCGGAGAGCAGCGATAAAAAACCAAGGGGGGGGCGTTGCGGCCTCCGACCAAAAAGCCGTTGCAGATGTCAGCATTTACGGAGACTATAGCCAGCCGATGGCAACAATTCCGCACCCGTTTGAAAGATACCTATCGGCTGGTCATCATGAACGATGATACTTTCGAAGAGGTGGGCTCATACCAGCTAAGCCTGTTGAACGTGTATGTTGCACTGAGCAGTATCCTCGTGATGGTAGCCCTGCTGGTCGTCATGCTGGTTGCTTTTACACCATTAAAAAAATACATTCCCGGCTACGGTGACACACTCACGCAGGAAGAATATGTTGAGCTGTACAAGCAGGTCAACAAGCTGGAGCAGGAGATGGAAGCGCACCGCCTGTACGCCGACAACATGCGGCGCATACTGAACGGAGAGTCGGAAACAGCCAAGGATGTTGAAAAAAAGACTCCGCCCCCCATTGTAGATACCAATGCCAAGAGCCCTGCCCTGTCGGATGAGGAAATACAGATCCGCAGAGAGGTACAAATTGGCAATGTCAACCGCTCTGCACGCGAGCAATATGACAAGCCCAAGGCTGGCAGTCGGGATATTCCGCTGGAGCAGCTTTTTTTCGTTGCCCCCGTGACGGGCGAAATCAGCGCCAGCTTCAACCCCGATATTCAGCACTATGGCATAGACATCATCGCCCCTAAGGGTGCTGCCATCAAGGCAGCGCTTGACGGCTATGTATTTATGGCTGATTTTACCATAGAAACAGGCAATACGATTGGTATACAGCACGATAACAATATTGTCACTTTTTACAAGCACAATGCCGAGCTGCTGAAAAAAGCGGGCAGCTTTGTGAAAGCCGGTGAAGCCGTGGCGATTATTGGCAATACAGGTAAGCTCTCCACGGGTCCACATCTCCACTTTGAGATGTGGCACAAGGGCAGGCCTGTCGATCCGGCTGACTATATCAGCTGGTAAGTAGCTGCCCTAAGGCCTCAAACCTCAAGAACAAATGCCCCCTCCTTATGGATCGGCACCCGCAACAGCAGGTTGACATTGGGTTGGTATTCAGTATTCCAAGCTGGTAAATAACTTTCTGTACCTGCACACGATTTGTGCGACCCACCACCACGTAGCATACCAAATAGATACCATTATTGTATAAATTACACTAATTTTGTAGTATCTAAACTAGCAAGACTATGTCTGAGCAAGCATTTCAGCTGAAGCCTACCTTCAATGAGAAAGGCGAGTCAGTAAGCCCCGTTTTAGCAGAAGGCGTAAAAAATTTCCTGATTGATATTGACGGTACAATCTGTGATGACGTCCCCAACGAAGAACCTGAGCGCATGGGTACGGTGCTCCCCTATCCCGATGCCCTGAGGATTATTAATAAATGGTACGAAGAAGGTCACATTATCACTTTCTTCACCTCCCGTACGGAGGCACACCGTGAGATCACGGAAGAGTGGCTACAGCGCCATCAGTTTCAATACCATGCGTTGCTGACCAACAAGCCCCGGGGCGGCAATTATCACTGGATAGACAATCATATCGTCAAAGCCACCCGCTTCAAGGGGAAGTTTACGGATCTTGTGGTGCAGACCCACGAGATCGAGGTTTTCAAGCCATAGGTTGTGACCGAAAACTTACAGTAGTTCTGACAGGCTGCCGGGGATACCCAACAGCCTGTCAGACAGGTGCTTTTTCACTTTTATACAGAGATTAAAAGACCTATTTCTTTTTGCCGGCATCCATTTCTGCCAGCAGTCGGTCGATGTCGCCCATGAGTCTGTCTACCTCCTCCTTGTTGGTACCATCGGCATAGGCCCGTAGGTGACCGTTGGCGTCAATTAGCAGCACGTAGCCGCTGTGATCGAACCCCCCGGGTGCATCCGGATTTTCAAGTGCGGTACTGATGTAATCGTAGGCGATATCGTAGATCTCCTTGCGCTTACCCGTGACCAGCCGCCACCGATGGCTGCCGTCATCGATACCCAGGCCCTGTGCATAGGCTTTGAGGCGTCCGACCGTATCTCTTTTGATATCGATGGAGTGCGAGAGGAAGAGCAATCTGTCCTCATCTTTATAAGCCTCGTACATGCGGAGCATATTTTTTTTGACCTTGGGGCAGATGGTCGGGCAGGAGGTAAAGAAAAAGTCAGCTACATAGGCCTTACCTGCAAAGGTAGCATTGGTCACTTGCTGGCTGTCCTGGTCGATAAATGCGAAATCGCGGATGCGGTGGTAGATAGTATCCCCCGTCTGCGGGTCGGTGGTATGTATACCATAATACGGCAGCGGCTGTTCGGCGGCCGGAGAGCAGGCAGACAGCAGGAGAGCCAGCAGGGCCGGCAGAGCCGCCCGGGACAAATATGAATTCATGGCGATAGTTTCAGCTAAATCGTTATGGTTGAGCTATCCCGAAGCCTAGTCCTGTGTGGCAGGCGCGGCCTTGGGGGACAGCAGTCCGAGTTGTTGTTGGGCTGCGGAGATACTACTTTCCATCGCATTCTCCACGATGCGAATTTTTTTATCCTCTTCTCCCAGATAGGACATTATAGCCTGCTGGTCCAACTCTGCCTGCAGTTGCTCAAGCGGTTTGATTTCCTGCATCCAGGTCATCATTGCCTCATCGGCCTTGCGCAGGTTGTCGATAGCTGCCAGCACCTGATTTTTCAGCGTATCGTTGAGGGTTGTGTCCTCTGCAAAGGCCAGGAGTTGCTCTTCGAGCTCGTACATCTCGCCCATGCGCGGCATCACGCGGTCGTGAGCCTCCATCATGCCTGCATAAGCATCCTGTTGCTTCGCCATTTCATTTTTTGAAAATTTCCCGCAGGCGGAGAGCGCAAGCGCGAGCAGGAGTATGAACATTTTTTGCATAAAAACAGATTTTAAACAGACAAATGTACCTATAGTTGCCAACTGCAGCAGTGGTTATTCGCTTGTGCTGTAGTTGTGTGTAAAGGTAAAGCAGGCCTTTTCCTACGTACATGACAAACGTCACAATCCGTTGCAGCCTGGCATTTAACGAAGGATTAACAACGAATATACGTTACTAGCTCAACAACTGAGCGCGACAGATCGTTTGAAAGAAAAAACAACTGATATGCGACAGACGATTGCAAGTCTCTTTTTTATGCTGGTGATTGCACTCACCGACAGTATGGGGCAGACAGCCCGGCAGTACACAAGCAGCTCTGATTCTGACCCTGCAGCCAAGGCAGCCGTTGATGCGCTTCGTCGCAAGTACCAGTCATACAACCAATTGGAGGCCAGTTTTACCCTGGATATTGAACTACCCGAGCAGGCCAAGGAGACCCAGCGGGGCGTCATTGCCCGATTGGGCAATAAGTACCGCATGCAGCTGGCGGGACAAGAGATCATCAGTGACGGGCAGGCACTCTATCTGATCCTCCACGGCAATAAGGAAGTGCAGATTAACGATTTGCCGGAGCCGGGTGATGACGAGAATATACTCTCCCCGGAGGCCTTATTCACCTTTTATGATCAGGGGCGTTTTGCTTTTATCCTGATAGAAGAGCGTACGGAGGGTGGCAAGCTGGTGCAGCAGATTGATTGCAAGCCCCTTGACAGGGACGCAGAATACAGTAAGATAACGCTGATCCTCACCAAGCAGACGCGGGAGATTGTGCGTATCAAAGCCTTTGGCAAAGACGGCAGCCGCTATACGTTCAACCTGCTGGGCATCAATGCTAATAAGACCTTTGCAGCCAATCATTTTTCCTTTGAGCGGGCTCGTTACCCGGGCTATCATGTGGAAGATTTGCGGGAGTAGGAGACACAGTTTCGCCGCCTAAGGCGGCGAAACTGTGTCTGCATGGGTCTATATTTGGGGCGAATGCCCCAAATATAGATCTATGAATATTTAGCCGGGGATATTTGCCAATTTTTTAGCGTCAATGATCCGGATGGAGCCATCCGTTACTTCGATGTACCCACTTTGGCGGAAGTCGGTAAGCGTCCGGATGACACTTTCCTTAGCAGTGCCGACCATTTTGGCCAGATCTTCGCGCAGGAAGTCGAAAGTATCGGCGCCTTCTTTCTCGCGGATCAGCAGCAAGGTATCCGCTACCCGCTTGCGGATAGAATCGTACGCCAGCTGCACTAATTGTTCCTCTTTGACAGCGACATTGTTCGCCAGCATTTTTATGAAGTGGCTGGCGACATCCCGATTGGCATGCAGGAGGCGGAAAAAATCTTCGCGGGGTACGAGCCGCAACTCGCTGTCCTCCATGCTGGCTGCAGAAAAATGGTAAGGCTGATCCTGCAGCAGGCTGGTGTAGCCAATGAAGTCACCCGCCTGGCAGTAATTGATGATATACTCTTTACCATATTCATTAGTTTTATAGAGCTTGACTTTACCGCTCTCCACGAAATACAGATAGCGGGGATAATCCCCCTCATTAAAAATCTGTTCTTTGCGCGCATAATCGCGGCGGCGCTGGTCAGCAGAAAGCTTTTTCAGTTCGGCATGGCCGCGGGCTTCATCGATAAAAGCCGTCAGGCCGGAAGCGGTACGATCGAACTGTCGGCGCAGGCGTTCGCTTTTATCCAGTCTGTGCTGAATCACCTGCAGGAGTTCGTCCTTATAGATAGGCTTGGTGAGATAATCATCTGCACCGAGGTTCATGCCCCTTCTAAGATCCTCCCGCTCTGTTTTAGCGGTGAGGAAAATGAAAGGCACCCCTGTGGTAGCACTTTTCTTACTGAGGATCTGGAGCACCCCGAATCCGTCGAGTTCGGGCATCATCACATCACAAAGGATGAGATCGGGCGGGCTGGTAAGAGCCTTTTCGACTCCGACCTTGCCGTTATCGGCTTGTTCGACGGCATAGCCGGATAGCTCGAGGATTTCGCAGAGATTTTCCCTTACCTCGGGATTATCTTCAATTAATAGTATCCTTTTCATATTTGGATAATTATAGGCACAGTGACAGAAAAAGTGGATCCTTTCCCCAGTTGGCTGGAGAAGGACATTTTTCCCTGCATCAGCTCCACATAGCGCCTGACGATGTGAAGCCCCAGACCCGTTCCTTTGATATTTTCGACATTATTGGCCCGGAAGAAACGCGTGCAGAGATGTTTTTGGTCCTCCTCCGGGATACCGATACCTTCATCTTTGACCTCGAGGGTTAGCTCATTACCTGTGATTTGCGCGAAGCAGCGTATGATTTGGCCCTCATCGGAATATTTACTGGCGTTACTAAGCAGGTTGAAGAGAATATTTTTCAGGAAGCGCTTATCGAGGACTACCGTACACTGGGTATAATCGCCCTGGTAGTGAAGGCGCTGTCCTGTTTTGAAAAGATGCTCGACCTCATCGATGGTTGAG
>JAUMBM010000097.1:0-3330 GCA_032115735.1 Saprospiraceae bacterium | reverse complement strand
ATGTAATGATTGCGCTGGGACATCCTGAGCAGGCTCCCTGGTGGCTGTATGCGGGTATCGGTTTGCACGGGATTGCCTACGGCTGGTCGGCGCTGGCTGCACAGATGTACCTGGATACGCGGGTGCCAGTGCACCTGCGGAGCACCGCACAGGGGTTTGTAAGCTTTCTGACGCTTGGCTCAGGAGCCTTGATCGGTGCGTACCTGGCAGGAGAAACTGTTAATCTGCACAGCCTGACCGATGGCAGCCGGCAGTGGCATTTGATATGGCTCTACCCGGCCATTATCGGGACTGCGGTGGCTGTTTGGTTTTTGTGGAAATTTAGAGGCAGTGACAGCCGCGCAATGACCATGGAAAACCGTAGGCTCTAGTATGTGTCAGGTACATACTATCTTCTAATACATCACCTTATCGGGTTTTGCGAGCCACTCATCAAACAGCTGCCGGGCTTCTGCCTGCATTAGCTGGCGGGTGAGGATGCTGCGTTGCCCGAACGGGAGTACAAGTTCGCGATAAATAAAATCATCATCAAAACCACCGTAAGCAGCATCCAGTCTGGAAGCGGCGAATACCATTCTGTCCGGTCTTGCCCAATAGATGGCTCCGAGACACATTGGACAGGGCTCACAGGAAGTGTACAACACACAGCCTTGCAGCTGAAAAGAATTGAGAAACTGGCAGGCCTCGCGTATGGCCACGACCTCGGCATGAGCCGTGGGGTCGTTGTGGGTCGTAACCTTATTATTACCCCGCCCAATGATTTGTCCGTCTTTTACAATAATACAGCCAAAAGGCCCTCCCTGGTTGGCATTCATGCCTGAACGCCCCTGCTCGATCGCTTGTTGTAAGAAATATATATCCTGATCTGCTTGCATACAATTTTTAATACATTTTGCCTTAGTCGCCCCATCCTACCGCGGACGAGCACTTTCACGACACAGCAGGCCGCGTACTAATCGCGGGCCTGCATGAGTTTTTTCACCCAAGGGCTTAGCAGCAGCATGGCTGCACCTGCCACGACCGCATACATCGCCAGTTGCTTATAACCCTCTGTATAGGCAATAAGTTTTTCCATGGGGGTAGCATCCGGGCTGGCAATACTCATATTGGCACCCAAAATACCCGCCACATACTGCCCATACGCACTGGCGAGAAACCACATCCCCATCATGAGGCCCTGCATGGGCATAGGTGACAATTTGGTCATCAGCGACAAGCCTATGGGAGAAAGACACAGCTCTCCAAAGGTAATGACCAGATAAGCTAAGGTAAAGACCAGCAAAGAAGTCTTGCCCTCACTATCACTGTAAAAAATGGTGGCATAGAATACGTAAAAGGCCAGCGCCAGAAAAATAAAGCCCAGCCCAAATTTGATCCCATAATCAGGCTCCAGGCGGCGCTTACTCAGCCAGACCCACAGCAACCCTATCAGCGGACTGAATATGATCACAAAAATGGCATTGGCCGAATTGTTGACGACATTGGGATCGATTTTGATACCGAGCAGATCGTCATGGAGATTGTTGAGCGCAAAAAGGTTGAGAGAACCGCCACTTTGCTCATAAAATGCCCAGAACAGTACCGAAAACAGGATAAAAATGAGCGCAGCCAGCAGGCGCTTGCGTTCTGTCGGAGAATACTTGCGCATCTCCCCCAGCAGGTATACCAAAGTAACCGGCCCGATGATATACATAAATCGATCTGTGTAATCGCTGTTGGTGACCAACAGCAAAATCAACGGAATACTGAGCAGCGTAAGCGCATAAGTACCATACTCCAGTAAGCGACGCCTCGCTACCGGCATAGCAGGATCCAGCGGTGATCTGCCAATAGGCCCGAGGCTCTTCTGGGTGAAAAGAAAAATAGCGAGGCTCACCACCATCACCAGGCCTGACAAGGCGAAGGCGAGGCTCCAGGACTGAGTTTTGCCTACCCATACCAGCAGGAAGCCCCCGAGAAAAGCCCCGATATTAATGCCCGCATAGAAAAGACCAAAGCCGGCATCCCGGCGGGAGTCACCATCCCGATACAAGCCCCCCACCATGGTAGATATATTGGGCTTAAAAAAGCCCGTACCGATAATGGTAAAGCAGATACCGATGTAGAATAGTTGCTCCGGTGCAGCAGCTATGATAAAATTGCCGAGAATCATCATACTTCCGCCCCAAAACAATGACTTGCGGAAACCCAGAATTTTATCGGCAAAGAGCCCCCCGATGAAGGTAAATGCGTATACAAAAGCCTGAATAGCTCCGTACTGCAGATTGGCTGTTTTATCATCCAACAGCAGTTTCTCAACCATAAAAATGGTGAGCATACCCCGCATCCCGTAAAAGCAAAAACGCTCCCACATCTCTGACAGAAAGAGATACCAAAGCTGGCGGGGGTATTTGCCTTCAAACTGCTGTATGGCAGCCAGCTCGGCCGCTGCTGTGTCGTTATGCTGCATGATTCTATGCTTGGTGATTGTGCAGAAAATGCTGCGATAGCCCATAATGCGCCAAAGTCCGGCACAAGAACCGGACTTTGGCAGCATACAATATTTTTTAAAAACAACTCCCTACTACTTGATACCGTGCATCATGCGCCGCAGCATACCGCTCATCAGGAAGAGGATAGCAGCAGCAACACCCGTCAGGGCAATGAATACAGTAAAGAACTCGTAGAGGTTGGTGATTTCGTAGCCGAGGAAATTGGTCGTTGCGGGACCACCTTCACCTCCTTCACCACCGGGGATGAGTGCACTCAGGGTGCCTGCAAATTTATTTGCCGCTGCATTGGCCAAAAACCAGGTGCCCATCAGCAGGGAAGAAAAGCGCAGCGGTGCCAGTTTTGACACCATCGCCAGACCGATTGGCGACAAGCAGAGCTCGCCCATGGTATGAAGAATGTACAGCGAAATCAGCCACCACATGCTGATTTTTACCGTGCTGTCCACACCATTGACGCCGAGGGCAATCACCACATAGCCTAAGCACAACAAGGCCAGACCCCAAGCCATCTTCATAGGAGAGGCAGGCTCAGCATTTTGCTTGTGAAGAAAATCCCACAGAAGGGTAAATAAAGGAGCCAATACAATGATAGCCAATGGGTTGATTGACTGAAACCAGCTCGCAGGCATTACCCAGTCCCCAATATTACGATTGGTCTGCTGGTCTGCAAACAGCGTCAGCGAAGCACCCGCCTGCTCAAAAGCACTCCAGAAGAAAATGACAAAAAACGCAAGGATTATGATTACGGCAATACGTGAACGCTCTTCTTTGGTGAGCGATTTGTCGAGAATGATGATGAGCGGCATGACAATCATGGCACCATAAATCAGGTAACCAA
>JAUMBM010000096.1:0-4822 GCA_032115735.1 Saprospiraceae bacterium | reverse complement strand
TTGCCACATGTCATCCGCGAGAGTGTAGAGGTGTACATCATCACGGAAGGCCACGGGACGGCTTTCATTGGGGGCGAGGAGCGGGTGTTGCTGCCGGGGGTAGTGCTGGCCATTCCGGCGGGCGTCGAGCAATTTGTCCGCAATGAAGGGAGTGGTCCGCTGCGATTTTGGTGCATCGTGTCACCGCCCTGGCGGGCCGAGAACGAATCAGTGTCCCCGGTTGTTGAATAGACCCCGTATATGCGCAAGTCATGAATGGAAAATTGAGAAAAGCACAGCTGCATGAAGATTCTTCTACTTTGTAAAAAATTTCCTTTTCCGCTGAAAGATGGAGAGTCTATTGCAGTGCACAACCTGAGCAAGGCGTTATGTGAGTTGGGCTGCGAAATCAGTCTGCTGGCGATGAATACCAGCAAGCACTTCTACGATCTGTCGGCAGGCATACCGCCCGAGCTGTCGCATTACCGTCAAATCCGGACGGTGAATCTCGACAACCGCATCAAGCTGACGGCTGCTTTTGTCAATCTGTTTTCCAGCAAATCTTATCACGTTTCACGTTTCCATTCTGCTGCTTACGAACAAGTATTATCAGAAATGCTCACTGAGGAGGACTACGACCTCATTCAGCTGGAGACCTTGTACCTGTCTCCCTATGTGCCGCTGATCCGCAGCAAAACCGATGCATTGGTGGTCATGCGCTCCCACAATGTGGAGCACGAGATTTGGGAGCGGCTCGTCACGCGCAGCCAGCCGGGCATCCGCCGGCTTTATCTGCGCTATCTGACAGGCAAGCTCAAGGCCTATGAGGCGGCCAGCCTGAATACTTACGACCTGCTGGCGCCCATCACGCAGCGCGACCTGACCATCTTCCGCAAACTCGGCTGCCATATTCCGGCGGTTGTGACGCCCATAGGCCTGCAGGTGGAAAATTATCCGGCCGACTTTGCCAATCTGTCGGCGGCGCCTTCACTCTCTTTTATTGGCAGCCTCGACTGGACGCCTAACCTCGAGGGGCTCGACTGGTTTATCAGCGAGGTATGGCCTGCACTGCAACTACAGTTTCCCGATCTGCGCCTGCATATAGCCGGCCGCAACACGCCCACTTCGCTGCTACAGCGAAAGCTGCCCAACGTGCTGATTCACGGAGAAGTAGACAGCTCCGTAGCTTTCATCAATGCACACAATATCATGGTGGTACCCTTGCTGTCGGGTAGCGGTATGCGCGCCAAAATTCTTGAAGGGATGGCACTTGGAAAGGTGGTCATCACAACCTCTCTGGGCTTAGAGGGCATTGATGCCCGCAACAAGCAGGAAGTGATGGTTGCCGACGACCCTGCCCAGTTTGTGCAGGCAGTAGCCTATCTGCTGCGCAAGCCCTCGCACATCGAGCGCATCGGCCGGCAGGCACAGGAGTTTGTCGATCGCCGCTACAACAACACAGATATCGCTCGTCGCTTATTGCGGCAGTACCAAGCCCGCATTCTTGAGCTGGTAGGTGCCTGATAAGTCCTTGACCGAGTACGCTATCAGCCGCCCAGCGCCTGTTTGTAGGTCGCAAGGCAACGCTCGCGCGCCATTTTGTGGTCTACCATAGGTGCAGGATAGGCATTGCTGCCCCATTCGGGCACCCACTGTTTTATGTATGCAAACTGCGGGTCAAATTTTTCCTGCTGCGCAAAGGGATTGAATACCCGGAAGTAAGGCGCGGCATCGGTGCCGCTGCCGGCAGCCCACTGCCAGCCACCGTTGTTGCTGGCCAGGTCAAAATCGAGCAACTTGCGCGCAAAATAAGCCTCGCCCCAGCGCCAGTCGATGAGCAGATGTTTGGTGAGAAAGCTGGCCGTGATCATGCGCACGCGGTTGTGCATAAATCCGGTGGCATTGAGCTCCCGCATGCCGGCATCTACAATCGGGTAACCGGTGCGTCCGGCGCACCAACGCTCAAACTCCTGCTCGTCGTTGCGCCACGGAATGTGCTCATACTTAGGATTGAAAGCATGCTTTTCCACCTGCGGGAAATTGCACAGAATCTGTGCATAGAAATCCCGCCAGATAAGTTCATTCAGGTAGGTATCGTTGAGCACCATTGCCCGCCTCGCTTTCTCGCGCAGGCTTATGGTGCCGAAGCGGAAGTGGATGCCCAGGCGGGAGGTACCCCGCACAGAGGGCGTATTGCGCTGCTGGTCGTAGGCCTGAATGATGCGCTGCGGTACCTCGGTCGGCGGTATCGGCAGCGCACTGGGTTCAAAGCCCAAGGATGCCAGGCTTGGGTAGGGGAGGGCTGAGATTTTCAGAAAGTGGTGGTGGTATTTTTCCGTAGGATATGCCTGCAGGTAATAGCTGCCCTCGCCGCCGCCCAGGGGCGGGCGCGTGCGCAACTTTTCGCGCCAGCGTCTGCCATAGGGCGAAAAAACCGTATAGGGCTTGCCGTCGGCTTTGAGTACCTCATCGCCTTCAAAGATGACGTGATCTTTGAAGGTGTGGAAACCCGCGCCGGCAGCAGCCAGCAGCTCCTTCACGGCCTGGTCGCGCTCAAGGGCATAAGTCTCGTAGTCGCGGTTGGTATACACCGCCTCCAGCGGATAGGCGGCAGCGATGCTGCGCCATACTTCTTGCGGTCGGCCGTGGCGCACCAGCAGCGAAGAACCCATTTGCTCAAGCTGGTCTTTGAGCTGCGCCAGCTGCTGATGCAAAAAGCTCACCCGCGCATCGTCGCGGTCTTGCAGCCGCTCGAGAATGTGGGTGTCAAAAATAAAGACCGCCAGCACCGGCCGGCCGGCGCGCAGCGCGTGGTACAGCCCGGCATTGTCGTGCAGGCGCAGGTCGCGCCGAAACCAAAAAGCGTTTATCTTTTCTCCGGAAGGATGCATAGCGTCGGTTTGTTGGTTTGCAGCACCCCACCTGCACCCGGTGGCGACAGGCAGAAATTTATAGTGATACAGCAGGGTTGTAACCGCTAAAAAGGCAAAAGGTTGTACAAAGGCAGTCGGTATTGCTGTCGATATGCTATTTTTGTGCACAAAACGAGCACGATGACTACCAACCGGATAACATGGTGGCTGCTGGCAATCTCCCTGCTGCTGGCTGCCTGCACCCAACAGCAGGACAAAGATCTGCAGGCCATTGAGGCACTGGAGGTACAGCTTACACAAACATTCGAGCAGGCTGCTGCCGACAGCCTGCTGGCGCGCTACAGCGCTTACGAGCGCAACTACCCGGCCGATACCAGCCGCGTGGCGGCTTACCGCTTCGCGTCGGCCCGCCTGCTGCTGCAGTTACAGCGCTACGAATCCTCCGCCAACCGCCTGCTCGAGCTGCTGCGCGCCCGGCAGGGCTCGGCCCGGGCAGCACAGCTGCTGGCCGAAATTTACGAAACCAAACTCGACCAGCCCCAGACAGCCCTCGCAGTCCGCCAGGCCATGCTGCTGACCTGGCCGCAGGACTCCGTCAGCCGCCAGCTATCGGCCTCTTTGGCGGCTATGCCGCCCATACAGGCCCGACTCGATACCCTGCTGCTCAAGCTCATCAGCCCCGAAGACGGCAGCATCAGCTACGCCATTGCCGACACGTACATGCAGCAGGCCGAGGCTTTCGCAGCAGTAGCAGGGCCCGTCGACCTGTCGGCCCGCCTCCTCTACAAGGCCACTGAGATCGCCCGCGCCCTGCAGGCTTACCCGCGCGCAATCGCCAACTATCAATGGATAGCGCAGCAGTTCCCCAAAACAGACTGGGGCGCCAAAGCGTCTTTCATGATGGCCTTCACCTATGATGAGGACCTCAAACAACTGGATCTCGCCCGCAAAGCTTATGAGGATTTTTTGGCGGCTTATCCCGATGACGCCTTCGCCGCAGATGCTGCCATGCTGCTCGAGAACCTCGGTAAGAGCGATGCAGAGATCATGGAAAAATTTCAGCAGTAAAGTTGGGCCGCCAAGCCGCCCGCCACAGCCATTTGGTCGAAAAAAACTGGCAGCAGATGGTAAAAAAGCCTAACTTGCTTATGCTGCTCTTCGTAGCAGGCTCTGTTGATTATCCGGCAGGCGGCGGAGTCGCCTGCCCTACAACGCAAAACCATGATTGGCAAGGTAAAACAATGGCTGGGGATTGAAGGTGTCAAACTGACGCTGGTAATACCCGAATCGGTCGACCAAAAGGCCGGCGAAGTGATGGGCTGGGTTCGCTTCCAGACTATGCACCCCCAGACGGTGCTGCTGATTCGTCTCAGGATGATTGAACGCTACGCCCGCGGCCGTGGAGAGCAACGTCTTGTAGATGAGTATGTACTCGGACAGCTCGAAATCGAGCAGGCAGTGGGCGTACTGCCGGATGAGCCGGTAGAAGTACCTTTCCGCCTGCCCTTCGTGCGTATCAAGTCCAATGTCGACCGACTCTCTGATATGGGGCTTATGGCCAGTGGACTGGCTACCATCGCCCGCTGGACGCGGGCTGTGAAGTCAGAATACCGAATAGAAGCGGAGGCAGTGGTTAAAAATGTGGGACTCAATCCTTTTGACAAAAAAAGTATTCTGCTCGACTGAGGTGGTCACCAAATCATAGCGTCTGAACCACCCTGTGACTTGCAAGCCGCTGGTTTTCGGTTTTGTCAAAACCGAAAACCAGCAGTCGATACAATAAGTTTTACAATTTTTTTCTGTTAATAAGCAACTATCTGCCGGCGACAGACGTCATATCATGTGTAAAAAGAGGCTATGAAAAAGAAAATACTTACTTCTCTACTGGTGGCAGTGGCACTCAGCAGTTGCCTCTCATACGCATTTTTGAACCATCAGTCTGCGCAACTGCGCAAAGGAGCTGTTCCTGC
>JAUMBM010000095.1:0-26008 GCA_032115735.1 Saprospiraceae bacterium | reverse complement strand
ACTTCGAGGGGCAGAAATTTAGTAAGAGCAGGGGGTGGGGTATCGAACAGCACGAATACCTCGAAGAGTTCGCCCAATTCCCCAATGCTGAGGATGCGCTGCGCTGGGCGTTGGCGCGCAACCTGCCGGAGAACGGTGACGCCGACTTCAAGTGGGATCAGTTTGTCGATTTTTACGACAAAGATCTGGCAGACAAGCTGGGCAATTATGTCAACCGCATCGGCACGCTCACCCACAAGTACTATGAAGGGATCGTACCTGCCTCCTCAGCCGTGCTGGCCGATATTTTGCTGCCTGTGCGCCAGCTCGTCCACCAGTATGTCGAAGAAATTGAAGCCTTCAACTGCAAGCAGGCGGCGGCCACCCTTATGGAGATTGCCAGCTGGGGCAATACTCACCTGCAGGACACGGCTCCCTGGGCCTTGTACAAGGCCAATCCGCAGGACGAAAAGATCGCAGACAGCATGTATACCGGGCTACAACTGACTACGCTGCTGAGCGTGCTGGCTGAGCCCTTTCTGCCTTTCTCCTCCCGCCGCCTACGGCAGCTACTCAACCTGCCGGCCGTGCAGGCGGGTGATTTGGAAAAAGCCATCCGCAGCTGCTATGATGGCATGCCGCTGCTGCCCGCAGGGCACACCATCGGCCAGGTGGAGGTGCTTTTTCCAAAAATCATGGACAGGAATGATACCTCGAGACTCGAGATTATCAACCGACAGAAAGCCCGCCTGACAGCCATTCAGCAAGCGGAACAAGCGGAGACGCGGCCGCCCCTGCAGCCCGATATTGCCTATGAAGATTTCACCAAACTGGATATACGCACAGGTATTATCCTGAAAGCCGAACGCGTTGCGGGCGCTGACAAACTGCTCAAGCTCGAAGTCGATCTGGGGTTTGAAAAACGCACCATCGTGTCAGGTATTGCGCTTCATTTCCAGCCTGAGGCTATTACCGGCCAGGCGGTACTGGTTGTAGCCAATCTTGCGCCGCGCAAGTTGAGAGGAATCGTCAGCCAGGGCATGATTCTCATGGCTGAAGATGGGGAAGGAAAACTGCTCTTTGCGCAGGCTCCCGCACACATGGGTGGCGGCTGGGTGGTAAAATAAAGAAGTACTTCGGCTGTATTTCGCCCCAGGTGGGGGCGAAATACAGCCCGGTTAATTCCTACTCAGCAGACGCTTCGGATCTGGATTTATGCTTGTACAACTCGTTGGATTCATAAGTAGAAAAAAAAATGCCTACCCAACCGGCGATGAAGAAAAGTCCGCCCAGCGGGGTCAGAAAACCTATCCACTCCAGCGGCGCAGACAACAAATCGCGTACCGACAGCAGGTACAGAGAACCAGAGAACAGGACAATCCCGATAACAAATGACCATCCTGCCCGCAACAACCACTTTGTGCGGCGGAAGTAGAGCATCACCCCAATCATCAAAAACGCCAGTGCATGAATCAGATGATAGCGAACACCCGTCTGGAAAGTCTCCATCTGCTCTGCCGTTATATGTCCCTTGAGCATGTGAGCGCTAAATGCGCCAATAGCAACGCCCAGTCCGGCTAACAGGCTTCCGGTGCGGATGAATGTTTTTCTCATTTGCATAATTAGTACGGCTTCTTTGATGAATAATTGTTATTTCGAGCTTGTATCAAAACCCTCAAAATTAATCAACTATTGATTATTAACTTCCTCAACAAACATTTAGAGACACAAAAATAGCTTATTAGCAGTTTTTTTCGGAAAATTGCAGTAAAATTCACAATCATTTCAGTCATGCAAGTAAAATTCTTTTCCCTGCTCCTGCTTGTATTTTTGGCCGCCTGCGCCAATGACAAAGCTGCTGATGCAGCAGCTGACAAGGCAGCGACTACTGAGCAGCCATCGACACCACCACAGCCAGCAGATGCCAACCTGACCGGAGAAGTTGAGGCTATGTATCAGAATGCTGCCCTCTCGACAACGGCCATCATGCTCAACATGCTCACTTCGGACAATAAAACTATCACCGCTGAGGTGGCTTTTAATGTGGCTGACAGACAATGCAAAGTGCCCGAAGATTATCTCGTACCTTTTGACAATCCTGCGGCTCCGGGCTCGCTCATGCCCAATCCGGAAATGACCAAGCGCCAGCTCATTCTCGTAGTAGAGGCCGGCAAAGTAACTGAGGTCAAGTACAAATAATTGGTGTTTACAAAAAAAAGCGACAAATTATAATCCAATTGACGCTTTTGTTGTTTCATAATTTGCCCTTTGCGTTGTTTGACGCAGGGGGTAAATTGTATCGACTCCTCAGTTCCAATAGTGGCATAATTGTTTTGTCAGGATGTACCGAATCCTTCACGGGTTTAGCTGCTATCCGAAATCAATCCATATTTACTAACAACCAGACTTGCGACGCATGGCTATCATCAGAAATCTGTTAGAACGATCAGCGTTCGGTGTATGTAGCTACCTGGGCTACCGGATGGGGCTGGCTTCCTACAGAGTCAGATTATACTTTATCTATCTGAGTTTTCTAACACTGGGTTACTCCTTCATCCTATATCTTTTTGCAGCCTTCTGGCTCAATATACGACAATACATCCGGGACAAGCGAAATCTATTGTGGGAGTGAATCGCGTAGCTGTCCGGTCATCGCATGGCCCAATCTGACCGAAAAATTAAACAGCCTGACAGGAAACCAATATGCCTAATCAAGACATTTGATTTACCTGCAATCCAGGCTGTCATTTGTATACACACCCTATCGCTTCTATTGCTCAAAGGCAAACCTGACAATGTTGGCACCCATACGCAGTGCTTGCTTCCGCAGTTGTTCCGGATCTTTGTGTACATCAGCATCCTCCCAGCCGTCGCCGAGATCTGTCTCATAAGTATAGAAACATATCAGGCGGTCTTCCCAGAACAATCCAAATCCCTGCGCCGGCTTGCCATCATGTTCATGAATTTTCAGCAGTCCTCCCGAAAAAGTAAACTTTTGGCTGTAGATCGGATGTGAAAAAGGAAGCTCTATAAAGTTTAGTTCCGGAAATACCTTTTTCATGGCCGTGCGGACATAAGGATCCATCCCATAGTTGTCATCGATATGCAGAAAACCGCCACCAATCAGGTACTGCCGCAAATTGCGTGCGTCTGTATCTGAAAAGACCACATTGCCGTGGCCTGTCATATGTACGAAGGGGTAATTGAAGAGATTGACACTGCCGACCTCCACCGTTGCGTATGCAGGATCAAAAGCGGTACCCATCGTTTCGTTGCAAAAACGGGCCAAGTTGGGCAATGCGGTGGGATTGGCGTACCAGTCCCCCCCTCCGTTGTATTTCAGAAGGGCAAGTTTCAGGGGACGCGCCTGCGCCCCTACCGGAGAAAAGGAGGTCAGAACCAAGGTAATAGTCCCGATAAACACCATTGATCGATACAGAAAATTCATCATTTTTTGTTTGTGGCAGCCAAATCATTGATAAAGCGAACGCAAAGGCAGGCCGTCAGGGCAGCTGTTTCTGTACGCAGGCGTACCTTTCCCAAAGTAAAAGGCTGACAACCATGCTCAACAGCGAACTTAACCTCCTGTTCGGTAAAATCACCTTCAGGCCCGATCAAAATAAGAACATCTTCAGCGGGCTGACAGTTGACCAACAACGGTGGCGGCGGCTCGTCGGGGCACCAGCCGATGAACCGCTGGCCGGCCCTGACGGATCCCAGGCATTCTTCCAGACTCATTGGCTCCCTGATAACTGGTACCCAAGCCTGGAGCGACTGCTTCGTTGCGGCAACAGCCTCTTTCACCAGCCGGTCGGTACGCAGCTGACTGCGCTCACCACGGCTGGTTATGAGGGGAATGAGCTCATCAAAACCCAGCTCTGTGGCTTTTTCCACCAGCCACTCCAGCCGCTCCATCCGCTTGGTGGGGGCAACCGCCAAGGTGATCCGGTAGCCGGCCCGGGAAGTTTCCCGACGTAGACAGGCCACTTCGAGTGTACAGCTTTTTTTACCCAGCTCAGTGATTCGGCCGGAAAACCAGCCCCCCTGTCCGTCGATCAGGCTCAGCTCATCGCCTTTTTTATGCCGTAAAACCTGTATTACGTGCTTTGATTCTTCCTCAGACATCGTCCAGATGCCCTCCTGTAAGCCCTGTTGGTAAAACAACTGCATAGACGCGTGGTTTGTTGGCAAAGATAGTATTTACGCACATAAATCACCGCTGCCAAACACCCAATTTGCCGGGTGCTGACATCTTGCAGCGTCCTTTGACCAACAGCGCAAATCAACTTTCCACAAAATTATCCCCCTGTCCGCCGCAAGTGCAACCAAGCAAGGCAGGCATTTGTTACTTGCATGACTTTGTACAGTACGCGAGGGAAGAAAAATCGCTGAATTCACTAGATTGAGCCTTTTGTACTACCTTTGACTCGCGAATTTGTATAAAGGCATCGTCCTGCGTACAATTCCACCGGCCATAGGCCAAGGGTTGGTTCCAAGGACTTTTGCGCGGCAGTCCGGACTATATCGGAATGCCAACAAGCTAGTATCGATTCAAAACTCCGTTTAAACGTCGAATTTTCCTCTATGGATGTATTGATTATGGTTGGCCAGCTCATGCTCAGCCTCTCGCTTCTGATCGTCTTGCACGAATTTGGTCACTTTGCTCCGGCTCGCTGGTTTGGAACACGGGTAGAAAAATTTTATCTTTTTTTCAACCCGGGATTCGAGCTCTTCAAGAAAAAAATTGGCGAGACTGAGTACGGTATCGGCTGGTTACCACTGGGGGGCTATGTGAAGATCAGTGGTATGGTTGATGAAAGTTTCGATGCTGCACAGCTTGCCAACGAACCCCAGCCCTGGGAATTCCGCACCAAACCCGCCTGGCAGCGCCTCATCATTATGCTGGGAGGTGTCACCGTTAATTTTCTGCTTGGTTTCTTGATTTTTGCCATGGTTCTATGGGCCTACGGAGAAGAATATATGCCTGCCCAAAATATGCGCTATGGTATTTATGTCGACACGCTTGGTCAGCAGCTGGGGCTTCAGAATGGCGACAAAGTACTGGGCGTTGACGGCAAGCCTATGGAGCGCTTTTCCGATCGCTTCGTCATGCGCGAGATTATCATCAACGATGCCAAGCAAATCAATGTGGAGCGGGCAGGAAAGCAAGTAGACCTGCAGGTAGATGCTTCCATGGTCGGACTGCTGACCAGTCATGAAAACAAGGACAAGCGCTTATTTGCCGGCCGGTTCCCCTTCGTTGCTGCCGGCATTGCAGAAGGGAGTCCTGCTGAAAAGGGAGGGCTCATGGTGGGTGACTCCATCATTGCCCTCAACGGCCAGCCGACACCCTTTTTTGATGTTTTTCTGCATCAGGTAAGTCAGCTCCCGAGCCAGCAGGTCACTGTTACTGCCGTTAGAGATGGTGAGATAAAAAACATTGATATCACGACTACACCCGAGGGACGTATAGGTGTTGCTCCCTACAACGAGACCTACTTTTTTGATACAGCTCGTGAAGAATACAGCCTGCTGGCAGCAATCCCCGCCGGCATAAGCAAAGGCTGGGGCTTCCTCAATGACCAGGTAAAAGCTTTCGGGCAAATTTTCCGCGGTCGCATCAAAGCCAGCGAAAGCCTGGGCGGGTTTGCCTCCATCGGCAAAATGTTTGGTGACCAGTGGATGTGGGAACGCTTCTGGACGATGACTGCTATCCTTTCGCTTATTTTAGCGTTTATGAACCTGTTGCCTATTCCTGCGCTGGATGGCGGTCATGTCGTGTTTCTGCTCTATGAAGTCGTCAGTGGCCGCAAACCGAGTGATAAATTTATGGAAACAGCCACCATGGTAGGTTTCATTATTGTGCTTGGACTGGTGGTTTATGCCAATGGTCTGGATATAGTAAGATACCTGTTTAAGTAATGATAAATTATTTCGATTTTTTTGATCTGCCACCGGCAGTAGATATTGATGAATCCCTGCTGCGGAAGCGCTTCCTGCTCAACAGCAAGCGCTTTCATCCCGATTTCCATACGCTGGAGAGCCCGGAAGCTCAGCAGCATGCTCTGGAGATGGCCAGTCTCAACAACGAGGCCTGGCTGGTACTGTCCGACTTTGATCGCCGCATCAGGCATCTGTTGCAGTTGCAGGATGCGCTACCCGAAGAAGGCCAGCAAAAACTTCCGCAGGACTTTCTCATGGAGATCATGGAGCTCAATGAAGCGCTTATGGAAGCAGAATTGGATCCCGAGCCGCATACAATTCAACAACTCAAGGCCACTATTGAAGCACTGGAGCACGGCTGTCAACTAGCACTTAATCAGGCACTGGCGACGCCCGTTGCCTATCCCCTACCCGCAAATCAGCTGGAAGCTTTGAAAAATTTTTATTTAAAAAAGAGATATTTGTTGCGAATTCGAGAAAACCTTTCTAAATTTGCACCGCACTAATTGCAAGGGCAATTTGATACTCGGTTGACCCGTCAGCCGAAGTGGCGGAATTGGTAGACGCGCTGGACTCAAAATCCAGTGATAGCAATATCGTGCGGGTTCGATTCCCGCCTTCGGTACCCTGCTCTTGTAATTTTGTACCACTTTAGCCGAAGTGGCGGAATTGGTAGACGCGCACGTTTCAGGGGCGTGTGTCCATCGGGCGTATGGGTTCGACTCCCATCTTCGGCACCCTTCCAAAGCAGCTCCGTTCGCGGGGCTGCTTTTTTTTTGCCCCCCTGCAATACCGGTGTAAACACCAGGCTGCAGTCGTACTGCAAGTGCAAGTGATGTCTCCTTCAAAAATTGTTCCGACATACCTTTAGCCCCCGGCTACTCCGCAGGCGCCAGCGCTGCTTTTGGCCCAAAATAAAGGAGCCCTGCAGCCGTTGAAGGCTGCAGGGCTCGACAAGTCATCCCTATGATTAAAGCTTAACTCGAAATAACTTGTCAAAAATAATACAAATAAATATGCTTTATATAAATATACCATATGCATTTACGAAACGGTCATATAACCCATGCAACTGGCTTATTTAACCCCGGAAATATCATCTCATTCAGCCCTAACAAAAGAAAAAGAAAAAAAATACATTCCTCAGGCAACGTTCTGCGATTTTGAGGTATCTTATTAATAGTTTATCCGAGTTGATTTTCAGAGCGAACCTTCAACAGATTCTTACAGAAAGCGCCATTGCAGTACAATGGCGCTTTTTCTTTTAGTGAGTCAGAGAGAGACTTTAGGCGGCCAGAGCGCCGCCTGAAGGGTGATTACATCAGTTGTTCTTGCGTCGTTTCAGCGGATTCCATTGCTGCAGATTGTCTTTGATCTGATCAATGGTTTGCTGTCCCTGCTCCTCGACTTTTTTCAGCGTAGCAGAATCCACAACGCCACCCAGCTTTTCGCGCGCTGCGCGGGCGGCCTCCTGCTGAAGCTCTTCCGCTTTTCGATTGGCGAGATTGCGGACAGAATCAGCTGCTTTGTTGGCTGCACCCTCCAATTGGCCTTTGGCCTGATCCAGCTGTTTTTGCGCCTCCTGCCGAAGTTGCTCTGACTGCTTGGCAACGACTCCCTTAGCTGCTTCCGCAGCGGTTGTCTGTCCCTCGGGCGGCAACATTTTGAGCGCTACTGCCGGCTTGGTGATGCTTCCGCTAAGGTCTATCTGTACATTGAGATACTGGGGCTGAGATACATTGATACCGAGCCCTCTCGCCTGCCCCAGCAATTGATTAAGACTCTGGCTAACCGCCTGACCGGCAGCCGTAGAAGTCAATTTCTCACTGGGGATACGAGCCAGCAGGCGGTAATTCATTTGCTGGTCAAGCCCGTGCTTACCACTTACCTGCATTTTGATATCCTTCACATTCCAGTCAAAGGGTTTGACCTCTACCACCCCATTGCGAATGCTAAACCAGCTCTTGAGATTATCCAGCCGGATAGACTCTTTGAGTTCCTTGACGTTCAGCGCATTGCCTACGGCAGTTATAGGTGCATAGCCATTGATGACCCCGTTCAGGGTTTCGATAAAGCCGTCGATATTCAGTGTGGCCAGCAAAGGCATCATATCTTTGCCGAGATCGCCATCCATAACCAGGCTGGTATTAAACTTCCCCTGAATGAATTTTCCGACAGGCGCCAGTTTCTGGAAAGTATTGAAGGAAGTAAAAGCCTCCTGAAAGTCGAGTGCCTGCAGATCCAGTTTACAGCTGTAGTAGGGTTTATCCGCATTCTGGGTATCATAGAGTGCATCGATGAGCACTTTTCCTCCCAGCAGGCGGCCTACACCCTCCTCGATGAAAAGCTGCTCATCGCGGATGACCATTTTACCCGTGACATTTGTCAGCGGCAGATTGGTATAATCTACCTTCTGTGCCTTCATGGCGATCGTCAGATCCATATTTTCAGGCACCAGAAATACCTCCAGCGGGGTCTCAGGCTGCGCCTGAACGGCAGCCGCCGTAGGCGCTGCTTCGGTATCACTCATGAACTGATTAACGTTCAGATAATTGGACGTAATCTCAAATTCCCCACCCAGAATACCGTTTTCAAAAGCATAATCAAAGGCATTGTACAGCCTACCCGAGCCGCTGAAATCACTGTCCCCTATATAGGCTTTAGCATTTTCAAAGACCATATAGTTGGGTGTAATTCTTCCGTTGGCCGAAGCATTTTTGATTTTGTACACATCGTACCGAATCTCATCTGCTTTAGCAGTGACCAGAAAATCGAAACGGTCGAAAATTTCCGATGATTCTGCAGGCGCAGCAGCAGCAGCCCTGTCTGCCGCCATAGCAGGCGGCAAAGGCTCTTCAGCGGCAGGCTCTTCCTCCATCCATTCATCTACATCAAACACCCGTGAATGGACGGTAAACTGGCCGGTCATGGTTTTTTCGGGCATTAAGTAAGCGAGTATATTGTCAATATGTCCTGAACCCGAGAGATCGCTCCTTCCCAGCGTCATGTCGAGCTTGCTGATCTGCATATTGCGGGGTGTAAATACCGCATTGGCTTGTTTTACAACCACCAATGGTAAGTCCGTGGCTTTGTAGCGAATATTGGACACATCCACCTTCCCGTTGATATTGAGCTGATCATAACGAGCAGCATCCATATCCGACATACGTGCTTTGACGTCCACATCGGCCACGATTCGGCCGCTCATTTCATCTACATCAGGTATAGGGAAAGCCTTGGCCCATTTATTAAGATCAATGGTGCCATTGACCAGCAGATCCAGATTGGGATCGCTGATGGGTGTCAACAACAACATTTTGGTACGGAAAGGATCGCCGCCGACCGTCAGATCGCCTTTAGAAAGATGTATACGCATTCCGTCCAGCTTATCCTGCGGGCTGTCGATAGCCAAATCGGCCTGAATATCCGCGATAGACATGGGCAGATCGGGGTATTTTACCTTGCCATTGCGCACCGAGGCAGCAAGCGAAAAAGCCGGCATACGCGCCGGGTTGTCGCTATAAGTACCATTAATTCGGGCTTGTAGTGAAAACTGCCCATTGATGTCTACCTGCTCATAGCCCTCTGTAAACGCATTGGGCACGATGGACCAAAGCTGGCGGAAATCATTCTCCGGTGCCCTGAGTTTCATGTCCATGACTATATCCTGCTCATTGA
Organism: Saprospiraceae bacterium; assembly: GCA_032115735.1. Lineage (GTDB taxonomy): Bacteria > Bacteroidota > Bacteroidia > Chitinophagales > Saprospiraceae > JAUMBM01. Next base: position 16,408 of record JAUMBM010000095.1, on the reverse strand, counting down.
GCTGGACGAAGCCATCCGCCATAAGCTTAAGTGCATTCAGCACCAGCTCATTATCCTTGAGGGTATATTTATTCTCCGGCAGATTTACATTTATCACTGCCTTAAGAAAAGCATTGGCCTTATCGAGATAATCAATACCATCGAAGCTAAAAAACAGGCTGTCAATGGTGGTTTCTGTACTAAGGTCAAATATATCCTGCGTAAACTGTCCGCTGCCGCTATGATTGAGTCCGGCAACAGAGACCAACATAGCCGATACCTGGTCATCGTAGTACAATCGACCCTCTTCCACGCGATATGATTCCAGAGAAAGGGCAAAGCCGCTGTAATCTGCTGCTTTTTCCTCCACCTGCTCATCTGCCGGGATGGCGATATCGTAATTGGCTAATCCGTTGGCCAACACATGTACTCGTATATCCGGTTCTACCAGCGCAATTTCCTGAACCTCAACCTCCCCTCCCTTGATGACGGTCATCAGATCCAATGAAAGCGCGAGCGTTTTGGCTTTGAACAAAGGAAGTCCCTCAAAAGTATCAATGCCTACGACGCTGATCTCATTGAGTCCCAGCTCCAGGTTGGGGAAAGAACGCAGCAGGGAGACATCCAGCGAGGCAAAATCCACTTTCGCCCGCACGTTTTTATTGATCTCCACCTTTACCAAGTCCAGCAGTGCCGACTTATAGAACAACGGGATAGCCACTACTACCCCCAGCAGCACAACAAACACCAGCCCCAGGGCAATTATCAGCCGTTTGACATTCATCTCTAATAACTTTTTCAATGATACAATCGGGTTAGCTACTTACCTGCCTGACCTTGAGAAAGGCGGCCTTTCAGTGCCGACAAATATACGCAACCCACAATAGTATAACGCACAGCATGCGCAGCATGGTTTATCAACCGCCAAAAATTCGTACGCCAATTCTTTGAGTACTAACAGGAATAAGCCTAAATTTGGGTGCGATTGTGGGCGGGTGGATTGCAGCAACTATGCGCTCCTTTTTTTGAATCAATTAACAATTTGATTATCAATATTTTGTTGTTTGTATTTGGCAACTGTGCTCTCCCCTCACCTTTTTGGTCGAACACAGGAGATCTTCACGACCCGATGTTAAATCCCAAGAAAAACGAATGAATACAAATCTGTCAACAGAAGTTACATATCAACTCATCCAGACCGACCAGCAACTCAATGCTTTTTACGAAGAAAACAAGGACGTAGAATGGCTTGCTTTTGATACTGAGTTTGTCGGTGAAAAGCGTTATCAGACCCGCTTGTGCCTGATACAGGCAGCTACGGTACATGGTTATTACCTGATCGATCCGTTTGGAATCCGGGCACTGGGTGATTTTTTGCGTTTGCTGGAAGACCCTGCCATTGCAGTCATCACACATGCCGGCGACAACGACTATCGGCTGCTCAATGCGCTGTATGGTCTGGTTCCGGCCAACGTATGGGACACCCAGCTGGCTGCCGGACTACTCGGCTACCGCTATCCAAGCTCGCTGAGCAAGCTTGTTGAGCAGGAGCTGGACATACATATCAAAAAGGGCTATGCGGTGACGGACTGGGAAGAGCGCCCCATGTCGAAAAAACAGCTTGAATACGCCATAGAGGACGTACAATTACTGCGCCCGCTCTGGTTATCGCTGCATGCCAAGCTGGAAAAAGCAGGCAGGCTTCATTGGGTGCAGGAAGAATGCAGCCGGATGGAACGGCCTGCCTATTACTTGCGGGATCCCAACCAGGAGGCGCTGACAAGTAACCTTATTCGCTCCCTGAAGCCCCGGGAGCAAATATTTCTCATACGACTTTATGACTGGCGGCGTCGGCTGGCCGAAGAGAAAGATTATTCCCGCGAGATGATCCTTTCAAGTAAGCTCATCAGCCACGTAGTCAAGACTGTACGCTCCGGCAAGGACGCACTGCTGGAGAACCGCCGCGTTCCCGCTTCGATCGTCAACCGCCATGGTAAAGAATGGGAACAGCTATACCAGCAGCCGGCCACAGCCGCAGAGAAGGCCTTGCTGCTGCAAATAGCCAATGATGACAATGAAGATGAGCGCGATGAAATACTCATCGAGTTTATCTACCTGCTCATGAAATATCGCTGTATGGAAGAGGGCATCAGTCATTCGCTGGTAATGCCACGCAACGCCATCAAGCGCATGAAGAACGACCCGGCGGTGCGAGAAGATCTGCTGGGCAATGGCTGGCGCCGTCAACTCCTCGGTGATGACTTCGAGCGCTGGATAGCCCACTTTGACGAGCTAAAGCTGAGCATTACCGGTGGCAACATTACAATTGAGTTTCACTAAATAGTTGTTGTCCGAAAAGCTTGTTTACAAGACCTCTGCGGTAACAAAAATGCTGCCGCAAATGAGGATCAGGTCTTGTGCTGACGCTGCGCGGAGCGCTGCCTTGTAGCCGTTGCGGACGCTGCTGTAGGCCTTTCCCTGCAGGCCCTTACCTGCTGCCTCAGCTGCCAGCTCTCCTGCGTCAAGTCCTCTGGGCACATTGGCTTTCACCCAATAGTAACGAGCCTTAGCCGGTAACAGCGGCCATACTTTTTCGCGGTCTTTATCATTGACCATACCAAAAACGATATGCAATTGATCGTGCGGCAGTTCATTCACCGCTGTCAGGGCAAGCTGCAGCCCTGCTTCATTATGCGCACTATCGGCAATCACGAGGGGCTGCTCGCGCAGCGGCTGCCAGCGTCCCTGAAACCGCGTCAGGGCGCGAAGATTGGCCAAAGCATAACGCACGGCCTCTGCTGAAATACGCCGGCCCGTGTGCTGCTGCCACTGGTCCACCGCTGCCAGCGTTGTCTGCAAATTCAAGTGCTGATACGGACCGGTGGCATTGAGTGCCAGCTCATCATACAGTAGCTGTCCGTCGCGCATCACCCTGTACCAACTGTGCGTAAGAGATGAGCGAAGCAGCTCAACACTATAATGCTGATCGGCAAAACAAATAGCCGCCTTGGTTTCAGCTGCCTTTTGCTCGAAAACCGGAGCCGTTTCCGACTGTGTTTCCCCTATGACTACAGGAACGCCTTCTTTGATAATTCCTGCCTTTTCGCCCGCAATCAATGCATAGGTATCCCCCAAAAACTGAACGTGGTCAAAACTGATATTGGTGATGACCGACAGCTCAGGCCGCAAGATGTTGGTAGAGTCGAGCCGGCCTCCCAGCCCCACTTCCACCACTGCCATATCCACTTTTCTTTTGGCGAAATAACTAAAGGCCATGGCCACGCTAATTTCAAAAAAGCTGGGCCTTACATCTTCCATGAGCGGTCTGACTGTGTGCACAAAATCGACCACTTCCCGTCGCGGAATATACTGCCCGTTGATGCGTATACGCTCCCGAAAATCTTTATAGTGCGGCGACACATACAGTCCTGTACGCAAGCCTGCAGCCTGACAGATGGCACTCAACATGTGAGTAACACTTCCTTTCCCGTTGGTGCCGCCGATATGCAGGCTGGGGAACTGCTGCTCAGGGTTGCCCAGCCGCTCCGTCAGCACCCGGATATTGGTAAGATCATTTTTGTAGGCCTTTGCGCCTACACGCTGAAACATAGGTAATTGCTCAAACAAAAACTGGCAAGCTTCCTGATAAGCATCGTGCTGCATGGAGGTCGTTTATTTGCAGTGCGAAGGTAGATGCTGCAGCGCATTATAGCGTAAACTTAAGGTTAAATTTTCCGTTGCTCTGACATGCCGGCAGACAATACCTCCCGGTAGTTGCGCTACACCACCTTATCGGCACAGGAGCTGCTTGCAAAAGCTTCGGGCTTCGCCTTAAAAACAAAGCCCATCCCCAAAATATAGCCCATAGCCTCTCTGAGCGCCAGGTTGCTTTGAAACTGCGGATCAGTATTGATGTCAGCATGCACTTCCAGTCCGATGTCGTAATCGTCAAGCGTATCGCACAGGCTGTAAGCTACCTCTACCGAATGTCCCACTTCCGCTATCATTCGCTCGCGCAAACTCATCTTTTTTTCCTCCCGCCAATTGCGAATAAACATAAACCCACCTTTCTTTTCCCGCAGGAAGACAATTACCGTGGCAAATTCTATAGCATCGGCACGAACCTGAGAGTCGGTTCCGATACATAGTTTCAGCCGGTTGCCCTGCGCCAGCTCCCGGCTTATAGCGGCAGCCACGGCCTCTTTCAAAGGTTCTTCTATTTGCTGCCCGTTTAGTCGTCGCCATTTCATAATCAGTAGTTTAGTAACAATATGCTAATGTACTTCAATCAAGTCAACCTACCAGGTAATTACTAAAATTCAATATTGAGTTCACACAAAAAATATCAGTAATAAACAATCTGCACAGTTAATTACAAAATAATAAACCACATACTACCTAAAATCAACATAATCACACAAATAAAAAGACCCAATATCCAAATTTATTAACTGTAAGAAATAATTTTTAGTTCCCGCTACCGACTGACAGCAGCGAAAGCGTGCGTCAACCCCAATTAGCATACGCCCGGTGGTCAAAAATATGGTTGTCGTATAATGGATCGGACAGCAAGTAGTATCTTTGTACCGGACTTCAGGCAGCGCCCTGACCCAATAGAACGCAGTCTATAAAACCAAAAAATCAGCTTGTATGCAGTACCGCATTGAAAAGGATACGATGGGCGAAGTAAAGGTGCCCGCCGATAAATACTGGGGAGCGCAGACTGAGCGCTCGCGCAATAATTTTCGGATTGGCCCTGAGGCCAGCATGCCCAAAGAGATCATCCACGCTTTTGCCTACCTGAAAAAGGCCGCTGCCTACGCCAACTGCGACCTGGGGGTGCTTTCTGCGGACAAGCGGGATCTCATCGGTCAGGTGTGTGACGAAATATTGACGGGCCAACTGGACGATCAGTTTCCGCTGGTCATCTGGCAGACGGGCTCCGGTACACAAAGCAATATGAATGTCAATGAGGTAGTTGCCTACCGGGCTCATGTGCTGCAAGGGGGGCAGCTCACCGACGAGAAAAAAATTCTGCACCCCAACGACGATGTCAATAAAAGCCAATCATCCAACGACACTTTCCCTACGGCCATGCACATTGCTGCCTACAAGCTGGTGCAGGAAGTGACGATACCGGGTTTGCGAAGCCTCCACCATACGCTGTCGGCCAAAGCCGATGCGTTCAAAGATATTGTAAAAACGGGTCGTACTCACTTCATGGACGCCACGCCGCTGACGCTTGGACAGGAGTTTTCGGGCTACGCCCAGCAGCTCCAGAACGGCATCCGGGCCATTGAAAACGCCCTGGTAATGGTCAGTGAGCTCGCGCTTGGAGGCACCGCGGTAGGTACGGGCCTCAATACGCCCCATGGCTATGACGTGGCCGTAGCAGCTCAAATTGCCCGCTTTACTGGCATGCCCTTCGTCACAGCGCCCAACAAGTTTGAAGCCCTGGCCGCACACGATGCAATGGTTGAGCTCTCAGGAGCACTGAAGCGGGTAGCTGTTTCGCTTATGAAAATAGCCAACGACATTCGCATGCTCAGCTCAGGCCCTCGCTCGGGTATTGGGGAAATCATCATCCCGGACAATGAGCCCGGCTCTTCCATCATGCCCGGCAAAGTCAACCCCACCCAGCCGGAAGCACTTACCATGGTCTGCGCCCAGGTCATCGGCAATGATGTAGCCGTCTCCATCGGTGGCACCAATGGTCACTTCGAGCTCAATGTGTTCAAGCCCCTGATTGCCGCCAATGTACTGCAGTCAGCACGCCTGATCGGCGATGCCTGCGTCAGTTTTGACCTCAACTGTGCGCAGGGTATCGAGCCCAATATGCCGGTCATCAAGCGCCATCTCGACAACTCCCTCATGCTGGTCACAGCGCTTAACCCGCATATTGGCTACGAAAATGCTGCCAAAATTGCTAAAAAAGCACACAAAGAAGGTAGCACGCTCAAAGAAGCTGCCATTGCGCTGGGGCTGCTAACCGCTGAACAGTTTGACGAGTGGGTTCGCCCGGAAGATATGACGGGCAGCCTCAAATAACGCAAAAGGCAGCCGGCAATGTATGCCGGCTGCCTTTTTAGCTTGTTCCTTCCCTAAGGAACGTATTGGCTGCCGCTGGCAAAAAAAGCCCCTGACGCAGCTTAAAAAAATAAGCGCGGCCGATCAATATTTAGCCGCAGCCCCAGATTGAAGATGCTCACATTTTTTTCCGTGCCACCCTCCTGCCGCTGTCTGCGCAACATATACTGCGCCTCTACCCACAGATTGTGCCGCAACATATAGCCAAGGTCGACAACCCCCAACCAGGTATCTGCCCGCAGCCCCTGCAGCATAGAGATACCATAGTCGGCAGTCCGGCTTGTATGAGGTAACAGCAGGTTGCTGCCAAAATTTCTACCCGCCGGATCCAGCCCCTGTGCAAACTGAAACCACTGGGCAGACAGCAGCCACCGAGCCTTCGGCTGGTAGCGAAGGCTGAGGATGGTTTCGTGAAAATTGGCGCCCAGTGGATGTGCCAAGGGCTGATTGTAGTGGGTGTAGGCGGTTGTGCTGTCGCGATGGGTATATGTATACGGACGTGCCAGGTTGATCTCGGCCTGCAGGTCGAGGTGATCGATGCCCAGTGCATCGATGTACTTAAGCCCTGCCTGAACACCGAATTTATTGCCCCACCATCCCCTGCGCTCAGTTACCAACTCTCTGAATATAAACTCATCAATCATCAACTGACCATACAATTGCAGGCGATTGGCAATATTCCAGCGACCATCCAGCCCAATGAGGGCATTGTCTGCGCTCCCCAGCGAGTGCTCTACAGTTCGATAAAGAATAACCGGGTTTAGATAACCAAGTTCAAGGCCGTCACCCCGTTGATAGACAACAGACTCAAACACCCCCAGCCGCAGGCGGGGCGTCAGGTCAATACTCAGGTAGTGAGCAGCCATGTATTTTTTGGGCACTACCAAATCGCCGGGCGTACTGTTGGCAGAAAGCGCATTGAGCTCTGTAAACAGGTTTTGGTAGTGGAAGCGGCCTACATTCCAGTTGAGCTTGAGATACAGATAGTTATTGGTAAAATCAGACAACAGCATACTGCGCATACCATCCCCGATAAAATGCCGACCATATCCCCATTGCGCTGACAAATGCTGACTCAACTGAAAAGCTACATAGCCTTGGCTATTGAGATAATCATAGCCTCCCTGAATATCAAATACATCACTGTTGTAGCCCTTATACAGGCCATTACCCGGCAGCGAACGGTTTTTTACGATCCACTGATTGACATAATCGGGGAAAGCAGCCTGGCTTTCGAGCAATTGAAAATATATGTACACCCGGTCATCAATACCCGCGCGTGCCTCAAGTCCCCGCTGGTTGATAAAATAGGATCTGTTTTCCCCGGCTTCGTGCCGCATAGGTCCGTACCGGAGCTGCAGCAGCGGATTGAGGCGAAAATGAAAATGAGGCTCGTCAATCTGGTAAAAATTGGCTGGTGTGGGGTAGATTTTACCCTTGAGCAGCGGTCGCTGGCTGCGTGCATAGTAAGGATGCTGCTGGCTAAGTTCGCTCAGGCTGGCACTGCCCTGCGGCTGCCTGAGCAACCCCATACCCGGAAAGGGCGTCTGCAATACCCCCAGCCACTCGTTATTGTCTCTGAAAAGCCAGTCCAGATCACTCCTGTCCAGTAACGTCAGCCGATCGCCAGCCAGACTGTCTGCCCGCAGAGCAAAACGGGCGACGGTCGCACGGTCGTAGTACTTGATCGAAGTATGCAGCCCCTGAGCAGGCGCGCCTTTGATGGCCAGGCGATCAATAATGTGGTAAGCCTGACTGCCCTGTGGTATTTGGCTGCCCTGTCCGTAACCTGACAATATCGGCAGGCTGAGTAAACACACAAGAAGAAAGTGTCGCATAACGGTGTTTTTGTATTCAGTCACCAACGATGCCCGCATACCTGTGCGACTTGGATACACATCATGCAACACACCCATCGATTCCTATCACAATATCCAAAAAAAATGTAGATTTGCTTAGTGAGAAACCAAGAACGATGATATCGAAAAAATGCAAGTACGCCATAAAGGCCATTTTATACATTGCCAGACACCAGCAGCGAGAAGAAGCCGTGTATGCTGCTGAAATTGCAGAGCGAGAAATAATCCCACTAAAATTTTTGGAGAGTATACTCCGGGATTTGCGCAACAACGGCATATTACTTAGCAAGCGGGGTCGCGGCGGGGGCTACAAGCTTCTCAAAAAACCGGATGAAATTTCTTTCACAGAGATTATTCGCATCATGGATGGCCCGATTGCCATGCTGCCCTGCGTTTCTCTGCACTACTATGTACGCTGTGAAGAATGTATCATTGAAGAGAACTGCCCGATACGGACTGTTTTTTTGCAGGTGCGCGATGCGACACTCGGCATACTCAGTAGCGCAACCGTTGACCAGCTTACCAAAGAAAAGTAAGCACAACCTGCACCATGGCGGTTGTGCTTACCCTGCATTTTCTTGACGCTTGACCGTAGTCCATACAGTGGCCACGAGACAGCGCATTTATCTTTTCCGAAATTTCCCTGGTCCTGCAGCAGGCCCCTGCATTCCACCCAGCATACCCGGGTTTTTGCTCACCTGGTGCATAAATTTGCGCATTTGGTCAAACTGCTTGATGAAGGCGTTGATATCTTCGGGCTTTTGACCACAGCCGAGTGCGATGCGCTTCTTGCGACTCATGTTCAGCAGTTCAGGATTGCCGCGCTCCTCGGGCGTCATGGAGCGGATGATGGCCTCAATACGCGTAAATGCACTGTTGTCAATGTCGATGTCCCTGGTCAGCTTATTCATGCCGGGAATCATATTGATGAGGTTTTTCAAATCCCCCATGCGGCGCAGCTGCGCCAATTGTGTCTGAAAATCGTTGAAATCAAATTTATTACGCTTGATTTTCTGTTCAAGCAGCTTTACCTGCTCTTCATCGTACTGCTCCTGGGCTCTTTCCACAAACGACACAATGTCACCCATGCCCAGGATACGATTGGCCATACGCTCGGGGTAGAAAACATCAAGCGTGTCCATCTTTTCGCCCGTTGAGACAAACTTGATAGGTTTGCCCACGGTATACTTGATGGACAGAGCTGCACCCCCGCGCGTATCACCGTCGAGCTTGGTGAGCACTACCCCGTCAAAGTTCAGGCGATCGTTGAAGGCTTTGGCCGTGTTGACTGCATCCTGTCCCGTCATTGAGTCTACTACAAACAGTGTCTCATCGGGCTTAACGGCCTCCTTGACCCTCGCGATCTCAGCCATCATTTCCTCGTCGACAGAAAGACGGCCGGCGGTATCCACGATGACCACATCATAGCGCTGTTGACGGGCCTGATCGAGCGCCTGTAGTGCAATTTCAACCGGATTCTTATTTTCCGGATCTTTGAAAATAGCAGCACCCACCTGTTCGGCCAGCACGCTAAGCTGATCAATGGCTGCAGGACGATAAACGTCACAGGCAACAACCAGCACTTTTTTGTTGCGCTTGGTCTTCAGGAAATGGGCGAGCTTACCTGTAAAAGTTGTCTTTCCCGAGCCCTGCAGACCAGCAATAAGCACCACCGAAGGGTTACCTTTCAGATTGATACCCGCCGACTGCCCACCCATCAGCTCAATCAGCTCGTCGTTGACGATTTTGATCATCAACTCGCCGGGGCGTACACTTTTCAGAACATTCTCAGAACCAAGTGCTTTATCCTTTACCTTATCTGTAAATTCCTTAGCTATCTTGTAGTTTACATCGGCTGCCACCAAGGCCCGGCGGATTTCTTTGATAGATTCCGCTATGTTGAGTTCTGTGAGTTTACTGTCACCGCGCAATACCTTGAGCGCATTGTCTAACCGATCGCTTAAACTTTCAAACATGGTCTTCGTTCTGATTTTGCAGGCAAAGATAAGGCAATTTTAGTATAAAGACACTAAGCCCTGTAGCTTTGTATACATCAATTTACGTGCTGACTGCAACGCGGCTACTGTCTCGGCACGGCATAAACGCAATACTACCCTGCCTGACAAAAATATTTGTTTGTCAACAATACTTCATCCCGGCGATAATCTATACTTTAGAGGTCGCCGGAGAGAGGCTGATCAGGCTCAAAATGTTATTTTGCGCATGTTTCGGCCTTTTTGGGCTCTTACAACCCTTTTGCTCCAAGGGCGCGTAGTACAAAAGCACGTAAATTGCTCCAATCTTTGTTGCAGGCAAGAGATCCCGAAAGGATGCTTAGCTTTGTGACTTTCGATATTTGCGACCCGAAGTGACTGCTGCATCATCTGGACTATCATTATCGCATAAAACAGCAACTCCGCATGACCGCCATAACGCTTGTCAACCTGCAAAAACACCTGAAACGAGTTATTGCCTTAAATTTCCAGACCAGCCTTTGGGTCAAGGCAGAGATTCTGAAGACCAATTTGTCCCGGGGTCATCTGTATGTGGAGCTCGTAGAAAAGGGCGAAGACAATGATCAGGTCGTTGCACAAGTCAATGCCGTACTGTGGGCCAATCGCTACAGTCAGCTCCTGATAAAACACGGCACCACACTCCAAAATATGCTGGCAGAAGGCGTGCAGGTAAGCCTGCTGGTGCAAGTAGAATTTCACGAGCGCTTCGGTCTTAAGCTGGCGATTGAGGACATAGATCCTGCCTACACCTATGGCAAACTGGCAGCAAGCCGCGAGCAAACTTACCTTTTTCTCAAAAAAGAAGGTCTGCTGGAGCTTAATAAAAACATTCAGCTGCCGGCACTCATCAAGCGGATAGCTGTCATCAGCTCCCCCACAGCTGCCGGTTATCAGGATTTTGTCGATCAACTGGCCAACAACCCCTACGGTTTCCACTTTTCTGTTAGCCTCTTCCCTGCGGCCATGCAGGGTATAGCTGCTGTAGCTGAAGTTAGCCAGCAACTGTTGCTGATTGGTCAGCTGCATGAGCAGTTTGATGCAGTAGCGGTACTGCGCGGCGGCGGCGCCCGCACCGATCTGGCTGTTTTCGACAATATCGATATCTGCAAAGCTGCTTCCCTGTGCCCCTTGCCTTTGTTTACCGGCATAGGACACCAGATAGACGAATCGCTGCTCGATCTGATTGCCCGCGAAAAACTAAATACACCTACTGCTGTCGCAGAATGGCTTATTGCACGACAACTAAGAAATCTGGACGCCCTAACTGAACTTTTTCAAAAAATACGGTTCAGCCACTTGGATAAGCTGTATACGAAAAATGTGCGATTTAACGCCCTTTACTCCCGTTTGCAGACTGCTGTTTGGGCCAATTGGCAACAAAAAGAAAGGACAATCAAACAGCTTACAAGTGACATACCTCTACGCGCCCGCATGAACCTACGAGCTGCCGGGGTGGAAATTGGCAACCTCGACAGGTTTATCCATTCACAAAGTATCGACAGTCAACTCAAAAGAGGCTTTTCTATTGCCACCCACAACGGAAAAGTGATCCGCGACCCCCGGCAATTGTCAAAAGGTCAAACCATTGATTTGCTTACGCAGGGCGGGCGAATCAGACTGATTGTTGACTAAAGAATGTGTCCTGAATTTTTAGCCAAAGGCAACGATGAACTACTATGTTCATCAGAGTGTATTGCAGGTGCTGTCTGTGGATAAAGGAAGTAAACACTACAGACAGATCGGTTATGAACCCGGCAATAGAATCCCGAATGCAGGTAAAAGCAAAAAAAGCCAGCCCGACACCTATCCTATTGAAGAGCGCTACTCAGCACAAACCCCAAATTCCCTCATTTTTAATTTTGTAAAAAAATTACACCCAAAAAATTGTAAATCTTATTACTCTTATCTACCTTTGCCTACCGAAAATTAAATTAAATGTATCTATGCTGATTATTGATATTCGCGATGGCGAAAACATTGACAAAGCACTTAAGCGCTACAAGCGCAAGTTCCAGAACGCAGGTACCATGCGCCAATTACGTGCACGCCGCGAGTTTGTTAAGCCAAGTGTTAAGCGCCGTGACGAAATACTCAAGGCTGTTTACAAAGAGCAAGTAATCAGAGAAGAAGAGGCACAATAAACAGAGCCTCACCTCCGCATAGTTGTCAGCCAAAGCTATTAAGTTTCTAATGACAAGCAAACTGCCGATACAAGTCAAACTCGTATCGGCAGTTTTGTGTTTCCGGTTGAGTGCTGCCTATAGGTCTGACAGTTCCTCCAGTCCCCGCAAGATGTTTTGAAATATTCTTTCTGAGAGTGCCTCTGTTGATGCCGGTACAAAAGTAAGACCCGTAACTTTTTCGTAAAGTTCTATGTAGCGGGCACTGATTTCCTCCACCAGACTATCGGGCATTGTCGGCATCAACTGGTCATGGAGCCCCTGAAATCCATACGCCATGAGCCATTCGCGTACAAATTCCTTGGACAACTGGCGTTGGCGTTCACCCGCAATCTGACGTGATTCATACCCCTCTGCCAGATAATAGCGCGAACTATCAGGCGTGTGAATTTCGTCTATCAGTGTAACCTGTCCCTGATAGAGCCCAAATTCATATTTTGTGTCCACCAACAGCAATCCATGACGGGCTGCCATGTCAGTGCCTCTTCTGAATAACTGCCGGGTATAAGATTCCATCAGCAAATAATGCTCTTCTGCTATCAGACCCGACTTCAGGATATCCTCTCTGGAAATGTCCTCATCATGCCCCTCATCTGCCTTAGTCGCCGGTGTAATGATGGGCTGCGGAAACCGGTCAGCTTCCCGCATGCCTTCCGGAAGAGCCACACCACAAATACTACGTTTTCCGGCCTCATATTCCCGCCAGGCATGACCTGCCAGATAGCCTCTGATAACCATCTCCACCCGCAGCGGTTCACACTTTTTCCCTATAGCAACATTAGGATCCGGCGTACTCAGCAGCCAGTTGGGGCAAATATCCCGTGTGGCATTGAGAAAATGTGCTGCCAGTTGGTTGAGTACCTGACCTTTGTAGGGTATTGGCCGCGGCAGCACGTGGTCAAAGGCAGAGATGCGGTCGGAGGCAACCATGACCAGCAGATCATCCAGCGAGTAGACATCCCTCACCTTGCCTTTGTAAAAAGCCGTTTGTCCGGGCAGCTGATAGTGCGTACCCATGATTGCATGAACCATATTTTCGAGGATTTGCGGCAAAGGTAGCACTATTCGGGTAGACCTGTAACACGGCCCATGCAACTATTTGTGCCGGACGAAAAGCCCCGTTCGCCTACTGTACCTTCTGTGTGAGCGACTTGATGTCTTCGATGCGTTCGAAAGCACCAAATTGAAAGGCCTTGGCATCCCCCCGGACAACCCAGGTAGCCGGCAATGCCCCATACCAACTCGTATCTACCTTGCCTGTCCATACATTCCACTGAGGGTCTGCGAGCAAAAACACCTCACTTTGCAAACCTGCTGACTGCACGTAGTCACGTACCCTCGTTTCAACATCGGCAAGCCGGTCCAGACTCATCAGCAGCACCTTATGCGGCGATTCTCCTCTTTCTGCATTAAATGCCTCCAGAAGTGGCATTTCTTTACGACAGGGCGGGCAAGTGGTTGCCCAAAAATTGACGACAAAAGTAGTATCGCCCCCTTGCTTAAGCCGCTGCTCAAGCTGGTCAAAAGTAGCCAATACAGGTATGGAGTCTCCCGATGCAGCCGTTGGCTGCGGAGATTGACACTGCAGGAAGGCAAATAAACTTACGGCTAAAAGCATGTGACGTATCATTTTTCTGCAAAATTCGGTAACCGATTGGAATATCCCTGTGATATTTATTCCTGTAAGCATAGAAACAAAGCGAAACCTGGCAGGCCGCTAACAATCTCCACCGTACGACTAAACACTCTGGTCAGGGAACAGCTGCCGGAGGTCCTCCTCTGCCTGAAAGAGCTTTTGCCGACAGAAATCGAGCAAAACGGAAGCTCTGGCTGATTTTTTCATCATCAGATCGACATCCAGGTCTTCCTGTTCTAAGTATTCGGCGATTTGCTTAAGCTCGGCGACCGCCTGCTCATAGGTTTGGTTCATAATTACAGGTTTTGCAAAATATTGAAAAGCTTGAGTTTATCGCAAAGGGCTCTTTGGCTGCCTCAGCAGTCAAAGAGCCCTTTGCGTATACACCTGTCATTGACTTTTTGAAAAAATCAATAAGTGTGTATTATTGCTTAACGAAACGCAGCGTTGTCATCTGATAACCTTGCTGCCAGCGCAGCAAATACAGGCCTGGTCGAAGCTGCCCAACCGCCATTTCCACACCGGCAGCCAACTGTGCCTGCGTAAATCTGGCCTCAGCCACCCGTTTGCCCGCCAGATCAAAGATAAGCACCTGCGACAGCTCAGTAGCAGCCGCAGTTGTATCCCCCTTCAGCCAAAGCTGCTGTTGTACCGGATTGGGCCACAGACTCAGCGGCTGCTCATTTGACGCTGTACCCCCGATTGCCACACTTTCTGCAGCCACCATAGGAGGCATGTTGGCCGCCAGCTCAGTAGTAGGATCCGGCTGCAACCCCGGAATGCGCACCAGCGTGATAAAGTTGTCTGAAAGGTCAAAACAATCATCAGAGAGCGATGAGAATGCTGCATTTTGACCTGGTGTCAGTGTGAGGTTACCTGTATACGACAAACCCCATACACGACAGCTGCCCAGCCCCGTGGGCTCAAAATCAATCACGTTGCTATTGGTATGGAAGAGTAAATTATTAAACTCATCCGTCACCAGGTAAGCATACTGAGCCAGTGATGTACTGTTGTTGACAAACGTGACTGCATCAGACTCTCCGTCACCGACAATCACAGAAATCGTCTCATCCCCCTGAGCCGTGTTCACCAGCCCGCCGGCAGGTGATTGGACGACGATGCGTACATAATTTTGCGATAACGCCCAACAGCCCGTGCTAAGAATTGACTGGCTGATGGATGCATTCACAGTGACCGTATAGGAGCCCGCGTAAGAAATTCCGTAAATCCGATAGATACCCACGGGCAGATCAGCCATATCGATGGCATTGCTGCCCAGATCAGGGATTCTAACCTGCCCGCTGTCGTTTGTCAGTATGAGCTTGTAAGGTGTGTCATTTGAAGTAGTGGAGATCAACAGCGGATTGCCCCCAACAGGATCAGGACATACATAAAACTCCAGCGCACCCAGTTGTGTCTCCAGCATCCCCCCGTCCAAATTACGAGACCGCTGAAGCGTCAGCGAGTTGTCAGACCAGTCAAAACAGCTTGTTGACGGCTCATTGGTTGTGAAGTCGATAATATCTCCTTGCTCTAACAGCAGCGTCCCTGCATAGGAAAGCCCATAGATGGTATAAGTCCCCTCAGAAACAGAAGCCATGTCAATGACAGAACCCGGAAATATTTTTACCACGGCATTGCTACTATTTAGCAAGACATAGACATATCCCAGATTAGAGCCCGAGCTAGTCGCCACTTGTACCGTAGTCTGTCCATTGATCGCACACAGGGTATAAGGATTGCTGCCGCCAGGGAAGGAAATCACTCCTCCATTGGTGACGCCCCGATAAACAGAGATTACATTTTCTGAGAGATCGTAGCAACGATCAGACAGCACCGTTGTCAGCAGATTGGAACCAGCGGGTACATTGGCATTACCTGTATAGGAAAGACCACGAATCCTCATCGTATTGAGTCCCATGGTCTCAAAATTGAAGATACCGGTGGGATTACTGCTAAGGATGATATTGTTGCCAGACGTCCTCACATAGGTATAATTGGCAAAAGCAGAAATACCCGTATTAGCGAAGGAGAATACATCCTGCTGCCCGTCCTGTATGCACACATAGATGTCACTTGTCGACAGATTCGTTGCATCGAGGACAATGCCTCCGTCGATTCTGTCCTTGTTGAGTTGCACAAAGTTGTCCGTCAGCTTCCAGCATCCGGAGGCCAAGGGAACTTCAAAGATATTATCACCGGGGAGGACCTGCAGACTACCTGTATACGACAATCCGTACACCTGCCAGTTACCCTCTCCGCTGCCTTCAAAATTAAAATTGGCATCATCGACAGCCCCGACCAAAAATCCATCCTCCACGACCAGAAAGGTCAGTGCGGCAAAACTTGCCCCACTCACCTGAAAATTGTACTGATCAGCCTGTCCGTCTCCCGAACAAACATTCACAGAAGTGGCTCCGCTTTCAGTGGTAATATTGTCGGCAGCGGGCAGGTAACGGTAAACGGTTGCATACTGCTCGGACAGTCCATAGCAGCTGCTGGCCAGCAAATGAAAATCGAGGTCCAGACCTTCCGTCGCCAGCAACTCACCGTTGTACAACAAACCCCAGACCCTGGTGACTCCTTCCGGGAGCCCGTCGAAATCGAAGCTGTTTTCCTCCTGTACGTATTGAATGACATTTTCCTCAT